>JAHEEN010000008.1 GCA_024640685.1 Rhodospirillaceae bacterium | reverse complement strand
GCGACCACCTCCTCCATGACGAAGTCAGTGCGCTGCCATGCCGGCCGGGTCGCTGTGACGACGATTTCTTCCATGACGAAGCCGGGCTCCTGCCACGCGGGGACGACACCCGTCGCCGAGCTCGCTGCGAGAATCAACAAGGCCGGTGCCGCGACCAAGCAAGTTTTCATTGTCTCTCTCCTTCAATTGCTGCTGAGTTTCGTCGGCGTATCCGCTCGTGGTTCGAGAATGTCGTGTCGGCTGTGCTTACGGGTACTCTAGGCAGCGGGAGAGCCGCGTGCTGTAAGCAATTGTGAGGAAATGTTGCAGGCGCGGGGGGGTACCTGCAGGAAGCGCGAAGGCCCTGGTCTCGAGGCTTGCCTAGGCCTCCGCCGCTCGCGGGAGGGTCAATATTGCCTCGAGGCCGTGCGGCGAGCGATTGCGCAACACGAGCGAGCCGCCATGCGCCTGGGCGATGTCCCGGGCAATGCTCAAGCCCAATCCCGTGCCGCCTGTCTCTACGTTCCGCGAGCTCTCGACGCGATAGAATGGCTCGAAGACGCGCTCGAGATCCACGTCCGGAATTCCGGGCCCGTCGTCGCAGACACGGATCACGAGCTCGGGCCCGTCGTCGATGACGATCCGCGGCTTGTCCGCAAACTTGGCGGCGTTAGACAGCAAGTTCGTCAGACAGCGTTTGATCGCCAGCGGCTTGATGCGAATCGGGCGCAGCGCTCCGCCTTCGATCTCGACAGTGACGCCCATCTCCGCAAATTCGCCGCGTAGCTCGTCGAGCAGCTCCGCGATATCGCAGCTGATCTCGGCTTCGTCGTCATTGAGTCCGCGGAACAGGCTCAGCGCACCGCTGATCATGCGGTTCATCTCGTCGAGATCGGCAATAAAACGTTCCCTTACCGATTCGTCGGCTAGCGATTCGACGCGCAAGCGGATGCGCGTCAGCGGCGTGCGCAGGTCGTGCGACATCGCAGCCAGCACGCTGGTTCGGCTGTCGAGGTAGCGGTGCAGACGCTCCTGCATCGCATTGAACGCGCGCGTCGCCTCGCGGACCTCGCGCGCACCGACCTCGGGCAGCGGCGCAGCACGGCCGCCACGGCCGACCGTCTCTGCAGCGTCGGCGAGTCTCGACAAGGGTCGCGTGATCGTGCGCGTCATGAAGAACAGCACGACGCCGAGTGCGAGCGTCAGCACCGCGAGCTGCGGGAAGATCGAGCCCGGCGGGGCTTGTCCAGGCCGCGGCAGCGGCGCACGAAAATCGAGATCGCTGCCATCGGGCAGTCCGATGCGCACATCGACTTGCCGCGGTTGCCGTCTGCCGCGGCGTTCGAAGCGATCAGGGCCGCCTCGCTCGAAGCGATCCGCGCCGCGCGGCCCGGACCGCTCGCGAACGACCGGAATGCCCACGTCGATGGCCTCGCGATCGGCAAGCGCCACGGCGACGTCGTAGTCAGGTCCCAGGCGTCGCTCGAGCGCCCGCCGGTAGGCCGCGAGCACGGTGCGTACACGGTCGGGTGACTGCTCCGGGCGGCGTTGAAACTCGACCTCGATCGACGGCGGCTCCTCGCGCAACGCCTCGACCGCGGCGTCTCTATCCGCCGGCGGCATCTCGGCGAGCGATGCCGATGTCTCGGCGATCACGGCCACGAAGCTGGACGCCTCACCGGCCCAGAATGCGAGCTCCCGACGTTCCTGCACGATCAACGTGCCGGCAATGACGATCGTCAGTCCGATCACGCCGAGCAGCGCGAGCAGCAATCGGGAGAACAACGAATCGGGCATGCGGCGCATCAGCCTGCCTCAACCCGCTGTCACGGGAACGCCGACGACATAGCCTTCGCCGTACACGGTCTTGATGAGCTGCGGATCGTCGTCGCGGCGCTTGAGCTTCTGACGCAGGCGGCTGACCTGCACGTCGATGCTACGATCGAACGGGTCGTGCTCGCGGCCGCGCAGCTCGCGCATCAGATCGCGCCGCGTGACGACTTGCGGGGCGCGCTCGAGCAGGAACTCCATCAGCCGAAACTCGGCACCCGTGAGCTCGACCGTCTCGTTGTCGGCAGACTTCAGATCGCGCGCCTTGAGATCGAGCGTCCAATCGCCGAAGCGGTACTCGCGCACGGCCTCGCTGGCCGGCGCCGAGCGTTCTCGAGTCGTGCGGCGCAGCACCGCGCGGATGCGCCCGAGCAGCTCGCGCGGATTGAACGGCTTGGCCATATAGTCATCGGCACCGACCTCGAGCCCGACGATGCGGTCGACCTCGTCGCCGAGCGCGGTCAGCATGATGATGGGGATGTCGGATCGCGCTCTGAGATCGCGGCAGATCTCGAGCCCGCTCTCGTGCGGCAGCATCAGATCGAGCACGATCAGATCGTAATCGGCCTCACGCAACGCGCGCCGAGTGCTGTCGGCGTCGCCGACAGCCGTCGCGTTCAAGCCATTCTTTTCGAGGTACTCGCTCAACATGGTGCGAATCTCACGATCGTCGTCGACGACGAGAATGTTCGGCTCCCGATCCATGCTCCTAGTCTCTCTCGCCGCCGCGGTTTGTGGTCACCGTCTCAGCGTACGTGACTATAGCGAGATCCCAGCTCGCTACTCGTAACAGAATGTAACGGCGGCGCTGTCGATCGGTACGCGCATCCGGTGTGTGGCTAATTCGACGTCCAGGACTGCAGCAGCGCCTCCGGCAATGCGGGCACGGGCCGCTCGGGCGTAAACGTCGCGGACAAGTACGCGTAGAGCGTCTCGAAGTCCTCGTCGCTGAGCGCCTCGACGCGACCGCGGTGATTCAAGCCGTTGCGGTACCAGGCGGCCTCGTCCATCTGCAGCACGACGATCGGTACCCAGGTGTGACAGGTCTGGCAGTTGTTGAGCACCAGATCGCGGCCCGCGCCCGCCGGAAAGATCGCATCGAGATCGATCGTGATCGGTCCGCTATCGACGGGCTCGGTCGGCGCGGGCGCCGGTTCTGGAGTGGGTGTGCTCTGATCCTCCGCCGTGCACGCAGCGAGTGCTAAGAGTGCGACGCCGATTGCGATGTGCGGTCGCGTGACCAGCGCAGCGTCAAACAACGTCGACATCCGCGTCCTCTGCGGCGGCGCGGCGGCGCACGCGGCCGTCGAGCGAGAACACCGGCACGGCGATCTCGCGCAGCGCGTCGTCGCCCGGAAAGCCGTGCTCGGTCAGGCGGCGCAGCGCATCGCTGACATCATCGTCGTAGAACTGCTCGAGGCAGCCGCTGCAGACGAATGCCGGAATGTCCTCGACGACTGCGAGGCGCTCGCCCTGCCAGATTGCCGTGCGCACGGTCTGCGCGGCGAGCGGCTCGCCGCAGCGCGGGCAGTTGTCGCTAGGCATTCACGAGCTGCTTGGCGGCATCGACGATCTTCGGCGCATCCGGGCGCAGCCAGTCCATCATGACGGCGGCACCGGGGCCGGGCACGTCGGGAAATGCAATTCGCCGCGCCGTAATGCCCGGGACCGCCTGCACGACCTCGGCGATCACGTGCGAGCCGAAGCCGCCGGTGTAGTGGCCGTGCTCGACGACTAGCAGTCGCCCGGTCTTCTCGGCCGAGCGCACGAGCGTATCGACGTCGAGCGGCTTTAGCGAGCGCGGATCGATGAACTCGGCACTGATACCGGCTTCAGCGAGCGTAGGCAGCGCGCGCGCGACGTCGATCGTCGCGGGGGCCCAGGCGACGATTGTCAGATCCGTGCCTTCCTGCCGGATCGCGGCTTGGCCGAGCGGAACCTCGTAGGCCTCGTCGGGCACGTCGGGTTGCTGGCCCGATTTGACCTCGGGATAGTCGAGATAAGTCACGGGATCCGGATCGCGAATTGCGGCAACGAGCAGGCCCTTCGCGTCGTACGCATTCGACGGCACGACGACCTTGACGCCGGGCAGATTCACGTACAGCGATTCGGCGCCAACGTCGGTGTGCTGACCGGCACTGCCGCGGCGTCGGCCCGAGCCGTCGACCCAGAGCACGAACGGCATGCTCGCCTGACCGCCCGTCATCGAGCGGATCTTGCCTGCTTGATTGTAGACGTACTCGATCGCGTAGATCTGCGCCATCGACGGCAGTCGCGCGATGGCCTTCGAGCCTGCGGTCGCCGCGCCGATGGCGGCACCCGCAATCCACTGCTCGTCGATCGGCCAGCCGCGGCCGGATGTGCGCACGTCGCCGAACTCTCGCGCGAGATCGAGTACCTCACCGGTCGGCGATACCGAGATCGGTGACTGGTACTCGTAGAAGAACACCATATCCGGGTTCGCGCGCATCTCCTGGGCGACGGCTTCGAGCTGTGCGTAATAATAGTTTTTGATCGCCATGGCTCTTTCCCCCTAGCTCGTGGCAATGCCGCGGCGGTTGTAGAACTGCGTGGCTGCTACGGCCCCCGATGCGTGCGTCTCGAGCACACCGGCCTCCGGGTTGGGGTCAGTGCCCGCACGCGCGTACGCGACAGATGCATCGACGGCCGCCTGCGCCTTGGCCTCGACATCGGCAAGCTCGCTCTCGGTAGCCAGATCCATCGCGACGAGCCACTGCTTGTAGCGCGGTAGCGGGTCGCGCGACATCCAGGCGCGCACTTCCTCGTCAGTGCGGTAAGGCAGGCCTATCGCCGCATCCTCACCGACGCGCCCACCGGCAAAGCCCGAGTGGTCGTACCAGCGATACGTGATGCCCTCGATGACGCTAGGGCCCAAGCCCGCGCGAGCATGCTCGACGGCTTGGCGCGTTGCATCGTAGACGGCCGAAATGTCATTGCCGTCGACGACGAAGTGCGGGATGTCGAGACCCTTCGTGAGCTCGGCCACGTACTTCGTCGGCACCGTGTTGGCCATGGGGTTGGCCATGTACTGGAAGTTGTTCTCGTTAACGAAAATGACCGGCAATGTTTCGTTGACGCACGAGCGCACGGCACTGAAGTAATAAGGTGATGCGGCTGCGCCGTCGCCGAAATAGGCAACCGCGACCTGCTGCGTGCCGCGCACCTTCGCGCGCAACGCGGCACCGGCCGCCATATAGAAGCTCGCGCCGACTATGCCGTTCATGCCCATGATGCCCTTCGACATGTCGGTGATGTGCATCGAGCCGCCGTAGCCCTTGTTGTAGCCTTCTTGCCTGAAGAAAATCTCGGCGGACATCTTGTCCAGATCACCGCCTTTCGCGATCAGGTGGCCATGGCCACGGTGCGTGCTCGCGATGTAGTCGTCGTCGTTGAGCGCGCCGATCGAGCCGACAGCGATCGCCTCTTCGCCGGCGTAGGTGTGAAACGAGCCGTAGAGGCCGTCCTCGCCCGCGAGGAATAAGTCCTTCATCGTCGTTTCCCAGCGGCGGCTTGCCTGCATGAGTCGGTAGAACTCGAGCAGCTTGGCTTTCGGTAGCCCCGCGAGCGTGTCGGCGGCCGCGCCGCGTGTCGGCATGGCTTCCGGTGGGAGAAATTTGATCGCGTCGCCCGGGCGCCAGGCTTTGTTGCCGCCGGGGCCCGCTGTCGCGAGCCGTACCGACTTGCCGAACTCGGCACCGGTGACGCCGGCAGGCCCTGCGGCGGCATTCCCCGGTGGGATGCCGCAGGCGGAGACGACTGTTGCCGATGCGCCCGCCGCGCCGATCATCTTGAGGAGCGTGCGTCGGTCGACCCGACCGATGTTCTGAGTCATGGTTTCACCTCCCGCGGGCCGGGAAGCCACCAGGCGTCCGCCCGCCCGGCCATTGTACAGAAAGTCGCCGCCCGCACTGTGGTATACACGTTATGCCGACGTAAGCGGAGACTTGTCGTGCCGATCAAGCCCACTTTACTCATGGCGCTCGCATGCGGCCTGCCGACGCTCGCGGCCGCCCATCACAGCGCGACGATCTTCGATCGGCAACAGGTCGTGGCCTTCCAGGGCACCGTCACACGTTTCAATTGGGCCAATCCGCACGTCTACATCTACGTAGAGACGCGCGACGAGGCCGGCGAGCTCGTCGAGTGGGAGGTCGAGACCGACGCGACGCCGATCCTGACCCGCAGCGGCTGGACGCGCGAGTCGTTCGTCCCGGGCGAGCAGATCAGCGTGCGCATCAATCCGGACAGAAACGTCGCGCGCAAGCATGGGCTGTTGATCGCTGCCACGAAGAGCAACGGCGCGACGCTGTCCGCGCGGTCATACTTCCTACGAGGCACCGATGACGCCGACTCGTTGGCCCGCGCCGAGGACATGGCCGGCATCTGGGAGCTCAGCGTCGGCGATTTCGAGCCTTATTACGCGGCTTGGGCAGAGGTCGAGCTGACGCCGAAAGCGATCGCCGCGCAAGCAGCCTACGATATACGAACCGAGAATCCGTCGGCGCAGTGCATCGCTCCGCCGACGCCGACGCTACTCGTCGCGCCGTACCTCAATGAGATCGTTCTCGGGGACGACGTGATTCTCATGCGTAACGAGCGCTTCAACGTCGAGCGCACGGTCTTTATGGACGGACGCAGCCACCTGGACGGCAGCGAACGAAGCAATCAAGGGCATTCGATCGGGCGCTGGGAAGGCGATGTGCTCGTCGTCGAGACGACGAACTTTTCATTCAATCGCGCGCCGTTCTTCGGCAGACCCGCGCGGGCGGAGGGCGTGCCTTCTGGTTTAGGTAAGCGCGTCGTCGAACGGTTTCGTTTGAGCGAGGATCGCACGCACATCGTCATCGATTTCGAGCTCGAGGACCCCGAGTATCTCGCCGAGCCGTTCGCCGGGACGCTTAACTGGTACTACGCGCCGCACTTCGAGTACTTGGGATTCGCTTGCGACCCAGACAATGCGCGACGCTTCTCCGGCCGCTGAGCCTGGCGCTTGCGTCAGCGCTGCGCATTAAAGCGCCGCCACAGCCACAGCACGCAGCCGAGCATCCCGAGCCAGCCGACCGTCTGCGTCATCGATGCGATCGTCGTGTCGCTGTCGAGCAGACCCCAGCGCGTGAAGATGTGATACCAGTCGTGCTCGCCGCCGCCGACGAGCGGTAAAGCTTTCGCACGCGCATCGGCCATGTAACGCGCGATGTTCAAGAAGTTCTGAAACAACCAGACGCCGCTCAATGCGAAGGCGACCGCTTGGCGTTGCTGCCGGAACTTGATACCGGCGACGATCGGAAACACGAGCTGACCGAGCGTTCCGCCGTAGAGGCCGAGCGTCATGCCAAGCAGCCCGAAGAAAATATGACCGGCCTCATGGAACGCAAGATTTGCTCCATCGAGCAGCAGCAGGAAGCCATCGTCGTCGAACAAGATCAACGCAAACAATACGCCGACGGCCGCAACGCTAGCCCAGAACTCAGCCGGCTTCACCGGCTCCCAGTCGGGCTCGACCGTGTCGACAGCTGCCGGGGGGTCAGTCGGGATCGGTGCCGACGCGGCCGGGACGGGCGAAGCTGTCGACGGCTGCGGTAGATTCGCGTAGACGACGCCGCAGCACGGGCAGCATGAATCCGCCGTCAACTCGTACGTCGGATCGTAGGTACCGCATTTTTCGCAGAGCTTGGGCATGCCGGTCTCGCCAGACTCGCCCGACATGCTAGTGAACTCGAGCCTACCAGTGTCGAATCCAGGTCACGGTTGCGGCAAGACATCGAGGGCCTCGCGTGCCTCAAGGCCGGGCGCCGGAGCGGAACAGCCCCGCGCGCGCAGCTTCAGTTACACGCACGACGGCAGGATGCCGGAGCTTGCGCTCCGCGGAGATCGCAAAGTACGGTTCCTTGACGCCATCGGCGTGACCGATGATCCGCGAGCTATACATCTGCGAGATCTCCAGTGCGATAGCGGTCGGCGCCGGAAAAATTCCGAGACCCGCTTCGCCGAGCGCTTTGACGAGCGCATTATCCTCGAGCTCCGCAACGATGCGCGGACTGACGCCAACGCGCTCGAACCAGTCATCGAGCGCGCGTCGCGTCGCGCTCGCGGCAATCGGCAACAGCATCGGCGCGTCGTCGAGCGACTGCGGGAAATTCGCCGCGTAGTCGGTGGCCTTGGTCTCGTGCGCAAAGAACGCGAGCTCACTGTCGCCGAGCGCGTGGTTGTAGCACTTGACGTGCATGCCCGGCGGTATCGCGTGATCGGATAGCAACAGGTCGATGTGGTGCACGGCCAGCTCGCCGAGCAGGTCGTCGAAGCTGCCTTCGCGCACGACGATGCGAAACGGATCGGTCATCGCCATCGCAGGCTCGAGCACACGACAGACGACGAGCTTGGGAATCGAGTTAACGATGCCGACGTTGAGCACCGTCCGCCTCGCCGGTTCTCCGGAGCGTACGCGATGTGCGAGCTCGGCGCCGATCGTGAAGATCTCGTCCGCGTATTCCTTGACGACCTTGCCAGTCTCGGTTAGCGCAAGCCCGCGGCCGGCGCGCGTAAACAGCGGTTGGCCGACAGATTCCTGCAACAGCTTCAGCTGTGAGCTGACGGTCTGCGGTGTCAGGTGCAGCGTCTCGGCTGCCGCGGCGATGCTGCCTTCGCGGGCGACGGTCCAGAAGTAGTGCAGGTGGCTGTAATTCAGGTGTCTCATGATCGCGGGAGCCTCTCTTCGGCCGCAGCCGGCGTGACGCTGGTACTCTAAAAATCGATAAAAACTGCGAATAAATATATAAACATCGAATATTTCGATGTCTCTATTCTGGCACATTACAGCCTCGAGCGGATGGGGTCTGTGCGGAATCCGCTCGATTCATCCAGACGAATGTATTTCGGAGCGGCGGCCGAAGCGCCGCGCTTCATGTTGGAACGGCGAAAGAACGATGTCCGAGCAAACAGTGCAGAAAGACTTGAGCTTGCGCGAGCTGATCGGCGCGATATTCCGGATCTTGGGTCCGGAGACGAATTTCTATTCGCTCGCGATCGTCTACGGCATCGGCATCAGCGTGCTGTCGCTGGCGACGCCGATCTCGGTGCAGATGCTGATCAACACGGTCGCGAACACCGGCCTGACGCTGTCGCTCGTCGTGCTGTCGGTCTCGCTGTTCGTGCTGCTGTTGCTGTCGGGCTTGCTGAACGCGCTGCGTATTCACGTCATGGATTTGTTTCAACGACGGTTCTACGCACGGATGGTGTCGGAGATCGCATTGCGCTCGATCTATGCGCTGAACCCGTTCTTTCAAGACTTGCGCCTGTCCGCGCTGTTCAACCGCTATTTCGACATCGTCATCGTGCAGAAGAATTTGCCGAATCTATTGATCGGCGGCTTCACGATCGTGCTCCAGGCGGTCGTCGGCTTCGTGCTCGTCTCGCTGTATCACCCGCTGTTCCTCGTATTCAATCTCGTGATCGTCGGACTGATCTGGTTGATCTGGTTGATCTGGGGCAAGCGCGCGATGTTTAGTGCCGTCAACGTCTCGCACAAGAAGCATGCGACTGCGAACTGGCTCGAGGGACTCGGCGAGTCGAACGGCTACTTCAAGTCCGAGCGGCATATCGCAAGGGCGCTCGACCGCACGAATGCGGTCACGGCCGACTACGTCCACGAGCACGCCCGGCATTTCCGGCATCACTTCGCCCAGACACTGAGCTTCCTATTTCTGTATGCGCTTGCGAGCGCCGTGCTGCTCGGTCTCGGGGGCTGGCTCGTGATCCAAGGCGAGCTGTCGCTCGGGCAGCTCGTCGCTGCCGAGCTGGTGCTGTCGGTGGCGTTACTCGGCGTCTCTCAGCTCGGCACCTATCTGGCCTATTTCTATGAAATCTGCGGTTCGATCGACGAGCTGTCGCTGTTCTATGCGATTCGCCAAGAGGAGCTGACCGGCGATCTCGTCGAGGTCGGCGCCAGCGCCGATCTGACGTTTACGAATGTATCGCTCGGCGACCGCGTGCTTGATTTCCGTATTGCGAGCGGTAAACGTGTCATGGCCGTTGCCGAGTCGCACGGCGTACAGCGGGATACGATCAATCTGCTGAAGCGCCATGTGAGGACTGAGAGCGGCTTGATCTCGCTCGGCGGCCTCGATGTCATGGGCATACAGCCGCACACGCTGCGGCAAAAGGTTATCTATCTCGCGCGCCCGACGATCGTCGATCTGACGATTCGTGAGTACTTGGACTTGAGCGGCGATGAAGACTCGGGTGCGCGCGATCTCGAGGTGCTCGAGGCGGTCGGTCTCGGCAGTGCGGTCGCACGGCTCGCCGACGGCCTCGATACACGGCTGTCGACGACGGGCTGGCCGTTGACGATCTCCGAGACGATGCAGCTCAAGCTGGCCGCAGCGATCATCGCGAAGCCACGCGTGCTCGTATTGAATCAATTGTTCGACACGATGCCCGACGCTGAGCTGCGGCGCGCTCTCGATATGCTGCAGGCGAACTGCAATTGCACCGTTATCTATTTCACGGATCGCCATCGCACGCTCGGCTTCGATGCATACCTGTATCTCGGTAACACCCGCCAACGCGTCTTCGACTCGTTCGACGCGCTCGTTAGCGACTCGGTACTCGAGATTTGTAAAGAGGACGGTGCGCGTCTCGGCCGAGCAACGCCGGCGCTCGCAGCGACGTGACCGGGGCAGCGAACATGAGCAATCTCGAACGTCACAGTGAGCATTTTCAAGCGCTACACGAGCTGCGTGTGCCGCGCGTCATGCGCGTCGTCAGCCACATGCTGCTCGTGCTCTTCCTCGGGCTCGGCGCGTTCCTCGCATTCACGCCATGGGTGCAAACGACACACGGCACCGGCACAGTCACGGCGTTGAACCCGAACGATCGTGTGCAGGAGATCAACGCGCTCGTGTCGGGCCGCAAACAGGAGTGGTTCGTGCGCGACGGCAGCCATGTTGCCATCGGCGATCCAATCGTTCGTATCGCCGACATCGATCCGAACCTGATTGATCGACTCGAGAACGAGCGCATTCAGGTGCTCGCGAAGCTCAGCGCTGCGGAGACCGCGGCTGAGACCGCCGAGATCGACATGAACCGCATGCAAGGCTTGTTCGAGCGCGGACTTGCGGCGCGCCGCGACTACGAGCAGGCGCGCATCCGCGTCGAGGAGCTGCGTGCCGGTGTCGCCGAGGCCCGTGCCGAGCTCAATCGCGTCGAGGTCAATCTATCGCGGCAGTCGGTGCAAACTGTGCGCGCACCGCGCGACGGCGTGATCCTGCGCGTCAACGCCGGCGATCAGGCGACGTTCGTCAATGCCGGCGACGTGATCGCAACGTTCGTGCCCGACAATGCCGAGCGTGCCGTCGAGCTCTACATTGACGGCCGCGACATCGCGCTGGTCCGTCCGGGCGCCACGGTGCGATTGCAGTTCGAAGGATGGCCGGTCGTGCAGTTCAGCGGCTGGCCGTCGGTCGCGGTCGGCACTTTCGGCGGCATTGTTGCGGCCGTCGATCCGTCGGCGAGCACGGCCGGACGGTTTCGCGTGTTGGTGACCGAGGATCCTGACGACCCGCATCCGTGGCCAGATCAGGGCTTCGTGCGCTTCGGCTCGAACGTGCGCGGATGGGTTTTGCTCGAGACAGTCTCGGTCGGCTACGAGATCTGGCGCCAGCTCAACAACTTCCCGCCGAACTTCCCGGCGGGGACTCAGCCGCTCGGTACCGGTGAATGAGCGCGATGCGCCACCTCAGACGCATCGGCGCCGTGCTGGCCTTGCTAGCAGCCGTCGTGCTGCCGCCGAGAGGCCTGGCGCAGGTGCCGCGCATGCTCAGTGCCGAGGACGTGCTCGCGTCATCGGCGGTGCACTTTCCGACGATCCTCGAGGCGCTCGCCGAGCGCCGCGGCGCCGACGCGGCTTTGCTCGAGGCCGAGGGCGCATTCGATCTCGTGTTCGGTGCCGACGGCTCGAGTCGCACAGCAGGTTTCTACGACGGCAGTGTCATCGATAGCGGCGTGCGACAAAACTTCGGGCCGCTAGGCAGCAGTGCGTACGTCGGCTACCGACTGTCGGACGGAACGTTTCCGATATACGAGGACGCCAACTACACGAACGACCGTGGCGAGCTCAAGGTCGGCGTGCTGTTCTCGCTGCTGCGCGATCGGGATATCGACGACCGTCGATTCCGTCGCACCGATGCGAGGCTCGCGATTCGCGAGGCGAGCCTCGATCTGTTGCTGACCCGCGTCGGGGTACAGCAACGGGCACTGGCTGCTTACTGGCGCTGGGTCACGGCTGGTCGTCAACTCGAGGTCTTCGACACGCTGCTCGCGATCGCGCTCGAGCGTGAGAGCGGCCTCGTAGAGCAGGTTCGCTCCGGCGCGCTCGCGGAGATTTTTCTCGTCGAGAACGGACAGAACATCACGCGCCGTCAGCGGCTCGCAGCGAGCGCGCGGCGGGATTTTCAAAGTGCCGGTCTCGCGCTGTCGTTCTATTACCGAGACGAGAACGGCGAGCCGCAGCTGCCCGTTGCGGATCAAATGCCCCCAACGGCGCCGATCGGTGAGTTCGAGTTGCTCGCCGTCGGCGCCGGTCCCGGCGCGATGACGAGCATCATGCAGCGTCCGGAACTCGCAATCCTGAGCACGGCGATCGAGCGCGCACAGAACCGGATCGCATTGGCCGAGAACTCGATGAAGCCGCGCGTCGACCTCAATTTCGAGCTGTCGCACGGTCTCGGCTCGATTGCCGAGGGCGGACCGTCGCGCGACTCGACCGATGCGGCAATGCGCTTGAGCTTCTCGGTGCCATTGCAGCGCCGCGCGGCGCGCGGACGAATCGCGCGCGAGCATGCCGAGGTCGAGATTCTGGAGCAGCGCGAGCGTCTGCAGCTCGATCGTCTCGAGGTCGAGGTGCAGGACATCGTCCTGGCTCTCGACGTCGCCGAGGAGCTCTTGCGCTTGGCCGAGCAAGAGGTCGATCAGGCCGAAACGATGCGCGATGCCGAGCAGCAACGCTTCGAGAGCGGCGCGAGCGATTTCTTCCTCGTCAACATTCGCGAGGAACGTGCCGCCGACGCGAGGATTCAGTATCTCGCTGCGGACCTCGAGCGCCGCATCGCGCGGATCAACTTCGATGCGACGACGATGGATCTCGAGCGTCTCGGCGTCGACGAAACAGCCGTGCCTTGAGCGCTGCGCGGGCTACAGATCGGCGAGATCGTTCGGCCGATACTTTTCGAGCAGCGCATATAGAATCGCTATTGTTTCGACATCGGGCCGGCCCGACCAATCGGCGGGCCTGAAGTGCGTCTGAAACGCGCGCAGCGCAAAGCGCGTCTGCGGGTCGTTCGTGCCGGTCGCCTCGACCCGATAACCGTATGCCGCAAGCGCGCGTTGCACGAGCGCGATATCGGGCGGCGCGGCAGCGAAGCGCGCGCGGTAGCTCGCGACCGTCGCGTCATCGGGCCACGCGCCAATTCCGCGCTCGTATAGCAGGCGCCACGGAAATGTCGGGCCGGGATCGATGCGGCGGTCGGGCGCGATGTCGCCGTGGCCGACGACGTCCTCGGGATCGATGCCCGGATTGCGTTCGAGCACGTCGAGCGCGAGCGCGATGACGAGCTCGATCTGCTCGGGCGCAAATTCACGGAACTCGCAGCGCTGGTTCTCCGGCGTATTCGGCTCCAAGTTGCGGACGACGTCCGTGCAGCGCGACTCGTTGACGATCTCGACGCCAATCGAGCGCGCGTTGAGCTCGGTCGCCTCGGCCCAGTAACTCGTGCCCGCGTGCCACGCGCGAAAATCCTCGTGGACAAGCCGATGCACTTGCAGTTGCCGTCGCGGATACGTCGGATCGTTCGGCGCGGGGACGAGATAGTGCGCGCTAACCGGTACCGCGGTCCGCTCCGACAACAGCCGCAGCGATTCGGCGAAGTCCTCGCCGGTGAAGTGAATGACGAGATGGTCGACGCGCTCGCTTTGCACCTCGGCCGGCACGTCGACGACATCGAGCCGGCTGCACGCCACCAACATCGCGAGGCTTGCAATGCAGGCTCGCCGCACTCGGAGGCTCCGGCTCAGGCGTCGATGCCGAGCAGCCGCAGTAGATTACCGCCAGCGATCGCGGCCTTATCCGTATCGCTCAACGACGGCGAGTCGAGAATCAGATCGAGCGTGTCGGGCCACGGGAACGGCATGTCTGTGCCGTAGACGACCTGGGTCGCGCCCATCTCGGCGACGAGATGCCGCAGCCCTTCCTCCGAAAACACCATCGAGTCGGCGAAGATCTGACTGCGGAGATACTCGCTGGGCAGGCGCGTGTTCAGGCACTCGGAGTTCTCGAAACGCGCGCACGCGACCTCGGTGCGGCCGAGGTACGACGGCAGATAACCGCCGCCATGGGCGCCGACAATGCGCAGACCGGGAAAACGGTCGAGCGTGCCGTCGACGATCATATGCGTCAGAAACAGCGTCGTCTCTAGCGGTCCGCCGACGACATTGAAGAGCCCGCCGCGGCCGGCGAGCGCACCGTCGACGACGATATTCGGCGCGCCCAGCGCCGGATGCATGAAGACCGGGACGCCGAGCTCCTCGGCCTTGGCCCAGAACGGGTCGAAGCGCTCGGACGACGGATACTCGCCTTCTACCTGCCCGCCGACGGCTGCGCCCCGCGCGCCGAGCTCGGTGACGGCGTACTCGAGCTGCTCGGCGGCGAGCTCCGGGTACGGTAATGCAACCGACGACACTGCGACGAAACGGTCCGGGTGCTGCTCGACCCAGGCCGCGAGCGCCTCGTCGGCGACGCGCACGATGCGCTCGGCAAGCGCGCGATCGGCTGCGTACCACCAATGGCCGCTGATCGTCATGCTCAACACTTGTATGTCGATGCCGCGCTCGTTCATCTGCTCGAGTCGATTCGGTCCCAGGAACTGCCACTCCGGTATCGGTGCATCGGCGAGCGGCGTACCGGCGACGACATCGCGCAGCTCCGGAAATGCGCAATGCGCATGGATGTCGACCGTCGTGATGCGTCGGCCTCCTATCGAGATCTCGCGCCGCGGCGGTTGCGCGCGGGCATCGAGGCTATGCTTGGCCAGTAGCGCGCCGCCCGCCGCACAGCCGATGGACTTCAGAAACGCTCTACGACTCGCCATGCTCGGTATCTCCTTTGTCTTTTCGTCAGGCTATGGTGCCGCAAGTCCGAACGCGAGCAACACGTTGCCCGGCATGCCGCCGAAACGCGGGTAACCTGAGTTCACG
Source organism: Rhodospirillaceae bacterium (assembly GCA_024640685.1). GTDB lineage: Bacteria > Pseudomonadota > Gammaproteobacteria > Steroidobacterales > Rariloculaceae > JAHEEM01. Next base: position 23,958 of record JAHEEN010000008.1, on the reverse strand, counting down.
AACACCATGCCGCCGGCGATGACCGGGCCCGCACCGTCCAGCGATCCGCCGGAGCCTGAGACGCCGTTAACGGTCGAATACGCCCTCGCGGTGTCGAAATCCCACAGCAGGCGACCGTCGTCGGCGGCGAACGCGCGCAGGTGTCCATCGAGCGACCCGGAGAATACGGCACCTTCGATCGCCGTCAGTGCTCCGGGTTGCGCCGGGCTGCAGCCGGGCTTCGGCGGTGTGCACGCATGGCCCGGCGAGTGCCAGACGCGGCTGCCATCGGCGGGACTCAACGCGGTTAAACCGCCACCGAGCTCGGGGTCGAGCGGCGCGTTGCCGACCGCGCCCGGTCGCGCCATCAGGCCGCGCGGACGGACGACATCCGATACCGATGCGTAAACGTAGGCGCCGTCACTCGCCATGCCCCACTGCACGCCGCCGTTGACGCCGCCCTCGCCGACACGCGTTTGCCAGAGCATGCGGCCGGCATCGTCCGGATCGAGGCCGTAGACGACGCCGGATTTCTGCCCGGCGACGAGCACGTCGCGACCGTCGCCAATCGGCACGACCAGTGCCGCTGCGCCGAAGTCGTAATCCGGGCCACGGTCCTCTGGGCAGTTCGGCCCCTGCGTGCCGCAGGATGAGTTGTAGACGTCGTTCGGTGTCGTTTGCTGCGACCAGACGATGTGCCCGTCGTCGAGATCGAGCGCGACGATCGCATCGCTGCTCGCCGTGGCCGGGTGCGAGTAGTTATCGCCCGTCGTGACGTACAGCAGACCGCGTCCCGCATCGACGGTCGGCGTCGACCACACGCCGGCGCCGGATGGGCCGTACGTTGCAGTGCCGACGCTCGTCGCGCCGGTGCGCACGGGCTCGTCGATCAGATAGGTCTTCCAGAGGCGCGAGCCATCGGTGACACGCAACGCCGTGATGCTGCCGCGAAACGTGCAGCACTCGTATTCGGCATTGATCGAGCGCGTCTCTTCCCACGACGCAGCGGGCACGAACACGACACCGTCGGCAAGTGCAAACGATCCGGTCAAGCGCGTCGCCTCGTGCTCCTCGACGCGCACGCGCCAGCGCTGCGCGCCGGTCTGCGCATCGATCGCGTGCACGCCGCCGTTCTGATCGCTGAACAGCAACGTGCGCGTGTCGCCATCTTCGGCGATAACGGGTGCGGCGCGCACCGGGCCGCGGGCATCGTACTGCCAGTGCACGCAACCTGACGCCGCATCGAGCGCGAAGACGATGCCGCCTGCGCTGCCGACGAACAGCGTGCCGTCGACGAGCGTCGATGCCGCGAACGCGATGACGTCTCCCGGAAAACCGAACGCCCACCTGAGCTCGAGGCGGTCGAGGTCGGCGGCCGTCATGCCGGCGCGCTGGGGATCTTGATAACGCGTGTTCGCGGCACTCGGGCTCCAGCCACGCCAGCTGCCAGCCGCGCTGTCGGCGAACATCTCGGTCTCTGCGGGGCAATAAGCGCTCGGCGGCAGCTGCGACTCGTCCTCGCCCTTGCCGAGGTAGCTTGCGACTGCGAGCCGCTCGTCGCGGCGCATCGGGTAGGCGATCGTCATCATCGCGCCGAAGTCGAGCGTGCGGAGAATTCGCTCGGGCGACATCAGCTCGAGCGCTTCGCGCGTCACGATGCGCGTCTCGGTTTGCTCGTGACACGATGCGCAGTACTGCGCGTAGACAGCCTCGCCGCTGACCGTCGAATCTTGTGTGAACGCCAATGCCGGTAAAAAGGCCAACAGTAACAGCGGTCGTGCGCAAAGGTTCATAATGGCGCATCCCCCGGTCGTTTCTTGTCTCTGCAGTATAGGCGAGTTCGTGCGTCTTAAGGTGATAGCATCGGGGCATCGTCACGCGTGCGAACGTACAAGAAGAAGAGGTAGATCATGGGCGTCAGCTTCAAGTTCGGTATCGGGCTGGCATTGGCAGCGTGCATCATGAGTCGCTCGTTCGCGGACGAGGCGTCGTTGCGGGCGATCTACAAGGAGCTCGTCGAGATCAACACGACGCTGTCCGTCGGCAGTTGCACGCGCGCGGCCGAGGCGATGGGAGCGCGGCTCGAGGCAGCCGGCATGCCGGCGAGCGATATTCGAGTTGTCGTGCCGCCCGAGTTTCCGACACAAGGCAACTTGGTCGCGCGGCTGCCGGGAACGGCCTCGGGCGAGGGCGCGTTGCTGTTGCTCGCGCATATCGACGTCGTCGAGGCGAACCCCGAGGATTGGGAGCGCGACCCGTTCACGCTGATCGAGGAGGGCGGGTACTTCTACGGGCGCGGTTCGGCCGACGACAAGGCCATGGCCGCGATTTTCGTCGACCTGATGGCGACGTACGTTCAGGAGGGCTACCGTCCGCCGCGTACGCTGAAGCTCGCGCTGACATGCGGTGAGGAAACGGCTGCGCATTTCAACGGCGTCGACTATCTGGTCACGAACCATCGCGAGCTGATCGACGCGGAGTTTGCCATCAACGAAGGCGGGCTCGGCCGCCTCGAGCCCGATGGCACGCGCGGCTATAACGCCGTGCTTGCCGGCGAGAAGGTCTATCAGGATTTCTGGCTCGAGATCACGAATCCCGGCGGTCACTCATCGCGGCCGCAACGTGACAACGCGATCTATCGCTTGGCGGCTGCGATCGGGCGCATCGAGGCGTACGAGTTCCCGATCGAGTTCAATGCGACGAACCGCGCGTTCTTCGAAAGCCTTGCCGAGATCGAGACCGGCCCGCTCGGCGACGACATGGCTAGAATCCTCGCAGATCCGCCCGATGTGGACGCACTTGCGCGCATCACGGCGAACCCGAGCTACAACTCGATTCTGCACACGACCTGTGTCGTGACGATGCTCGACGCAGGCCACGCACGTAACGCGCTGCCGCAGCGCGCGGGCGCGAACGTCAACTGCCGTATCTTTCCGGGCCATACGCAGGAAGAGATCCGGCAAACATTGATCTCACTCGTCGCCGATGACGGCATAGCCGTGAGTTTCGTGCATCCGCCGGAGACGGTCGGCGCGCCGCCGCCGTTAACGCCCGAGATCGTCGAGCCGATCCGGCGCGTGACCGAGGAGCTTTGGCCCGGCGTTCCGGTCGTCTTCAGTATGCTTGCAGGCGCAACCGATGCACGTTTCCTAACGCCGCGCGGCATACCGACGTACGGCGTCAGTGGCATCTTTGCCGATCAGGCAACGCGCAACGCGCACGGTTTAAACGAGCGCACCCGTGTGCAGTCGCTATTCGAGGGACGCGAGTTTCTCGACCGGCTGATCAGGATCTACGCGCGCGGCGACTGAGCGTGCCGCGAAGCTGAATTTCCGCCCGGCTATGGATCGCTGGGCGGCTGCCCGACCTGACCCCAGGGGTTGTTGCCCCAGCAGTAGACGAAGGTATCGCTGCCGAGCCCACACGTGTGCATGGAGCCGCTCGCGATTTTTTCGAACAACGGGCCGAATAAGACGGGCTCCGGCTCCAACCGGTCTACGGGATTGAACTGCCAATCGAGCCGTGGCCCCCAACAGTGCGCCGTCTGCGTCGCATCGAGCGCACAGGTCTCGAGATCGCCGCTAGCCAGGTCGACGTAGCCCGAGCCGACGTCGAGCGCGAGGGGCGTTGTGACGTTCGTGTCGCTACTGGCAGCGCCGACGAGGTCGCTCGCGCCCCAGCAGTAGATTTCACCGGCGAGATCGAGCGCGCAAGTGTGCTCGCGACCGGTGACGACGCGATCGAATGTGAGTCCGCCGAGCACCGTCGTCGGTGTCAAGCTCTCGGCAATGCCGCCGTCCTCGCCAGCCGAGCCGACCCCGAGCTGGCCGGCTGAATTGTCCCCCCAGCACAGCGTGTCGGAGGTTGCGGCAACGGCGCACGCGTGCCCGGTACCGACGCTAACGGGGCCGAGCGCAAGCGCGGTCGCGACCTGCACCGGGACGGCCGCGGGGTCTTTGCTGCCGTTGCCGGCCTCACCGAACAAGTTGTCGCCCCAGCACCATGCAGCGCCACCGGCGGTGGCGGCGCAAGTGCTCAACTCCGCGCGACTCGCCGAAATCGACGTGAACGTCAAGCCGCCCGCGACCAGGATAGGAACGCGGCTGTCCTCCAGCACGCCGTCGCCGAGCTGGCCCTCAGTGCCTCGACCCCAGCAGTACGCATCGCCCCTGTCGTCGATGCCGCAGGTATGCGTGAGCCCACCGGCCAGTGCAACGAACGATAGGCCGCCGTCGACGGGCACTGGCACGGAGCTGCACGCGAATGTACCGCTGCCGCAGGTCTCCATCGGCGCGGAGCTGCCGAGCTGGCCGAATTCGTTGTCGCCCCAGCAGTACGCTTGTCCGCCGGTGGCGATGCCGCAGCTATGAAAGGCACCCGTCGCAATATCGGTAAACGTCAGAGTTTCGTCGACTCTGAACGGCGTGCTGTAGCGCGGTAGACCGATTCGCTCGATTGTGATCGAGGCCGAGCCGCCAGAGTTCGTTGCGGTGATGACGTTGCTGCCGAACGCGAGCGCGATCGCGGGGGCTGCCCAGATGTCTGTGCAGACTTGGGCTCCTAGAATGTTCTCGCATCGCTGCGTAACTAGCGTCTGCACCGTCTCGCCAGTCGCATCATTGTGCACGGACGTAGCGACACCCGGCCCGCCGGACAGCATGACCTCGCCACTCCACGTCTCATATCCGTTGGGCGCTACTTCGACGAAGGATTCGACGAGCTCACCGTCGATCGTAGTGAACTCGTCGGAGATCTCGATCAGAGGCGAGAGAGGTAGAACGGCTACCGGCTCTCCACCGCCATCATCACCGCCGCTGCAGCCGGCCAGCGTGAGCACACCGATGAGTGCGATTTGGCAAGTGGAGCGCAACCGCGCCCGGAGTCCCGTGAGTAACATGGCGAGCTCGCTCACTCCATGACCCTTCACGGAGCGTACAGTGAACTTGCCGAGTAGCGTACGTGAAAGAATCTGAACAGCGCGTGAACGCGACGTCCGTGTTCGCCGGCTGCTGGCCTGTCTCCGCCGAGCCTATTCTTGCAGCGCGAGAAACAGCTCGCGCTGCGTGTTCCATTGCGCCGCCAACGATTCTTGGTTTGCGACCTCGTAGTTATAGGCCAAGATCGCGAGCGCCTGATCCTCATCGGAGAGATCGTCGTCCTCGGCAAGCTCCTCGAGGCACTCCAGTGCTTCGGTGCTCGCTTCGATATAGTCCTGGACGGCCTCCTGTGCCTCGACCATCGCGTCCATCGTCGTACTCGTCGCATTCGGAATCGTCGGCGCGCTCGGTAGCTCGCACTCGGCCGTCAGCTCGGCGAGACGTTGCAGCGCCATCGCCTCAGCCGAGCCGTCGGTGACGGCTGCCTCGAGCTCCCGAGCCAACGACATTGCGCGGAAGTACTCCTCGCTCGTGTTGTTGGCGACGCGCAGATACTCGGTGACCGATTCGTGTGCGGCCGCGGTGCGGCCGACGGCTGCTAGCACTTCGGTTTCGGTCAGGAGCATCTCGGGGCCGAGCTCGCCGCACACCGCGCGGTACTCGTTGAAATGCATCGCTGCGGCCGCGTTGTCTTCGGCTGCGACGGCGTTGTCGATGTCTGCCCTGAGCGCCGCGAGCTTATCTTCGCCGGTGAGATTCGCGTAGCGGTCCGGTACGACGCGCACCATCGACGTGACCGCGACGAGCGGGTTCGTGACGTCCGACGAGAATGGTCCCGCCGGGCCGGTCGGTAGCGCGGCGATATTGTCGACGACCGGCATGCCTTCGCGGACGCGACCGAACACCGAGTAGCCGGCGTCGCCGCCGCGGCGGTTTAGGTTCGCGTTGTTCTCTAGATTGACGTAGAACTGCGACGTCGCCGAGTCAGGATCCGAAGTGCGTGCGGCCGACAGCGTGCCGCGGTCGTTGGTCAAGCCGTTGTCCGCCTCGTTGGCAACGGGCGGCAGCGTCGTTTTGCTGCGGAACGTGCGCGTGACGCCCCCACCCTGAACGACGAAGCCCTCGATCACGCGGTGAAACACCGTGCCGTTGTAGAAGCCGCGATCGACGTACTCCAGAAAATTCGCGGCGTGCAGCGGCGCTTGCTCGTCGAATAGCTCGATCGTGAAATTGCCGACGTCGGTGCAAACGGCAACGTCGGTCGCGCGGGCCTTCCCGCCGAAACCTAGCGCCAGGCAGGCGATCGCCAACGTCGTCGGCAGGCGGCAGCTCAGGGGCATAGTGACTTCCTCATCCGTGAACTTTTGGCAGTCGGCACCCTATCGCCGGACTCGCGCGTAGGTCAACCGCGATTCGCGCGGTAGAAGCATTTCTGGCGAGACCCAAAGGGGATCTGGAGATTCATCCAGAGCAACGGCCGCCTCATGCTCAATGAGTGAAGGTGCACGAACTTATTCGGATGCTCGAGAACGAGTGATGGTTCCTCGTCAGAACCCGTGGTAGCCACCGTCAATTCAAGCATCCAGTCAAGCCTGGGACGATCACCGTGGCTGGCAACCGCAGTATCGAGATGCCCCGCGGAACGCTCAGTGGCAAACTCAAACGAGCTGGGCTCAAGCGTTGAGGAGCGAGCATGCGATACGCAGTCATCGTTGAGATAAGCGATACGGGGTTCGGCGCATACGTACCGGATCTGCCGGGCTGTGTTGCTGCCGCGGACAGCTACGACGAGGTGTTGAGGCTGATCCAGGGCGCTATCGAATTTCATATCGAAGGGCTCAGGGAGGACGGCGAGCCGATCCCAACACCCACGTCGCGTGTGGAGTTCGTCGACGTCGCGGCTTGAGCATTTATTCCACAGACATCCGAGATGTCGGCCGATGTTACGGCCTCTGTCCTGCTTCTCCGTCCGGGCGTATTATCGAGTCACGCCGAATCAGTGCTGAGTTCACGATGGCTTATTGGAGAACATAACGATGAAGATCAGATCCAGCGGACGTCGGGGCTTTTTAACGACCGTATCGGCCTTCGGAGTGGCAGGTGCCGCCGTATTGGCCATCACTGCGGTTAACGTCAGCGCGGCAGACGGGCCGGCCTATGACCCGACCGCGCGGTACGAGCTCAAGGTCACCGAGGTACCGTTCAGGCGCAACAGCGTCGGGCGCGAGCTCATGGCGCGTATCTATGAGCCCGTCGGCGCCGGGCCGTTCCCGGTCGTGCTCGATCTGCACGGTGGCGGCTGGAATCGTCGTGACCGCCTGGCCGAGGAGCCGATCGATCGAGCGATCGCCGAGAGCGGCGTGTTGGTCGTCGCGATCGACCAGACGCGCGCGCCGGAGGCGCCGTATCCTGCCGACGTGCAGGACGCGAACTACGGGATTCGCTGGCTCAAGCACAATGCCGCGCGCTGGAACGGCGACGCATCGCAGTTCGGGATCTTTGCGAGCTCGAGCGGCGGCCACGTTGCCGAGATCCTCGGCATGCGGCCGCACGATCCGCGCTACAACGCCATTCCGCTGTCCGAGGCGCCCGATATCGATGCGACAGTCGACTTCATTGCGACACGGTCGCCGGTCAGCAACACGTTTGCGCGTTACGAGAACGCCGTATCGCGAGACAACGAGCGCATGGTCAAGAACAACACGACGTACTTCGTGCCGTGGGACTCGATTCACGAGTCGAATCCACAGGAGATCATCGAGCGCGGCGAAGACGCGACGCTCGTGCCGCTGTTGATCATGCAGGGCGAGCTCGACGACAACGTGCTACCTGAGGTGCAAAAAGCATTTTGCGATAGCTACAACGCAGCCGGCGGACACTGTGAGTACGAGCTGTTCGGGGACTCTCCGCACCGTTGGACGGAGAACCCGGGGCCGAAAACCGACCTCGCATACGAGACGGTTCGGGAGTTCCTCGCCCGGCAGCTCGGAGGATCATAGGCTAGGGTTGGACGGCCGCCGCCTAGGCCCTAGCGCGGCGGCCTCGTCAGACTCAGTTTGCCGGCGCAGGCGTCGCTCGGCTGGCCGGCACGAAATAGTTCGCCTCACCCTGCGTCATCAGCTCGTAGACTGCGGTCAAATTGCGCGGCCTGCGATCGTAGCCGCGCCAGTCCGAATACGCGTCGAACGTCAGCGTATCGAGTATCTGTTCCAGCGATAGCCCGTCGTCAATCGCTGCGCGCATGCTCGAGTCGATCTCGTCGATGAACGCTGTGAAGTTTTCGATATCGGTGCCTGTCGCGAGGTCGCCGTGCGGCGGCAGATAGATATCGGCATCGATCGTCTGCATTGTGCGCAGCACGCTGACCCATCCAGCGAGTGATGGTGCGTACGACGTGTTGGCCCAGCTGCGATTGTGAAACACGCCGCCGGTGTGCAGCGCACGCGCGTGGGGAAAATAGACGAGCGTGTCGCCTTCGTTCTGTCCGGGTCCGAGATAGATCAGCTCGACCGTGCGGCCACCGAGCACGATCTTTGCGCGGCTAGAGAACAGCACGTCAGGCAGCACGAGCACGACCTCGTCGGGATCTTGGCCGCGAGCCGCAAACGGTCGCGTCGTGCGCTCGAACTCGAAGCGCTCCTCGATGACGGCCTGAGTATCCGGATGCGCGATGATCGTCGCGCCTTCCCGCTTGAAGACGCTATTGCCCATGTAGTGGTCGCCATGATGCTGACTGACAACCACGTAGCGAATCGGCGCATCTGTCACTTGCCGGATTTGGTCGAGTAAGTCCTCGGCATCGTCGGGGTGCATTCGCGTGTCGACGACGAGCACGCCGTCGTCGGTGACGAGTACCGCGGAGTTCGAGCCATCGAAGTCGAAGTTGAAGTAGAGGTCGGGCGCGACCTCGCGGAACTCGGCCGGTGCACGATCTTGCGCGACCGCGAGACCGGCCAGAAGCCCGCAGGCGATAGCGGCCAGCGCGCACGATAGAGTCGTCGCATTGTTCATGTCAGCGGCGTATTAGCGTCGGCACATCGTCCCGGTGCGCTCGCCGTTGACCCAGCCTGCGAGCATCTGCCACTCGGGATCGTCTTGGCTGCGCCAGCGGCGCACGCCGTTGTGCACGTAGTCGCCGCCCGCATCCGGATGCAGCGGGTGCATCAACAGCCGGCTCTGCGTCGGCGCGCCGGGCGCTATCAGGCGTTGCACAAGGCCCCATGACTCGTCGACGTCGGGCGGCGCGAACTGATCTCCGTGACAGTTGGTGCACGCCATGCCGCCGGGCGTTGCCTGGAAGAACATCGGATGCACGCAGGCGCGGAAGAACTCGAAGTCGACCTCGGGCGCGTCGGCCGTAGCCGCAGGCGCCGCCGCGCCGACCCATTGCGCGAGCGTCTGATACTCGGGGTCGTTGCGCGAGTCCCAGAACTTGCCGCCGGTGTGCTCAGCCGTGCCGCCAGCGGACGGGTGCAACGGCTTCAGCAGCAGGCGGCTCGCCTCGGGATCGCCCGGTGTCACGAGGCTGGACACGACCGCGAAGTTCTGCCGCGACTGTGCCTCGGTCCAATAGACGCTGCCGTCGGCGTTCTCCTCTAGCCTCTGCAAGCTCAACGGCGTATTGGTCTGCCACGTATGGCACATCACGCAGGCAGGCTCACCGGGGTCCGGCGGCATGAAGTTGCCGCGCGAGCGGTAGAACATCGGCTCGATGTTCTCGCGGTAATACTCGAAGTCGAGCTCTTGCGCTTCGGTAGGGTTGCTGAACGCGACGAGCACGACGCCTGCGATGCCGACGAGCGCGGCGCGGCCGAAGCCGCGCGCGAACGAGTCCCGGGAACTCATCGGGCCGCCGCTATAGGCAGAACGTGTGTCGAGTTGCGCTTCGGCCCGAAACCGACCGGAATTCGCGCGACGATCTCGTGCGTCTTCGTGTCGATCGCGGCCGTCTCCATCGAGCCGACCATGCTGACGTAAAGCGTCGCACCGTCCGGTGTCGTCGTCAGCCACTGCGGCGACGGACCGACTTCGATGCCGCCTTTGAACTCGAGATCCGGCAGCGACCATGAGTAGACGCGGCTATCGAGCCGACTCGCGTACCACAGCGCCGATTGATCAGGCAGTACGGCGAGGCCGTGGCCGACGCCATCCTGGATGCCGTCGAAGTTCTGCTGCGAGACCGGCAGCGGCGGAGGGCTGACGAAGTCGACGGCCTTGCGCTGCTCCCAATCGACGACGAAAAAGCCGTTGAGCCGCGTGCCTTGCGCGAAGATGCGCTTCGGCGAGCCGTCGGGATTCGATTCGATTGCCATCGGCCGCACGCGGTGACCGTCGAGTGCGATGCTGAACTCGATCTCGTCGGTAACGGCGTTGACGACCTGGATCGTCGGCTCGTCGTTCGTGTCCGGCGTCTTACCGAGGCCGGCGATGATCCACGCGTCGTCCTTCGTCGTATAGACGTTGTGAATGCCGTAATGCACCGGGATCGTCTTGATGACCTCGTGCGAGTCGAGGTCGATGACCTGCAGGAATGCTTGGTCGCGGATACCCACGTAGAGCTTATTGTGCTTCTTGTTGACCACGAGCTTGTTCGGTCGGTCGAGCAGCGGGATCGATTCGAGCACCTCGAGCGTCTTCGTGTCGACGACGTCGACCTGATGCGCGAACTCGTTCGCAAAATAGAAGTAGCGGCCGTCCGGATGATTGACGGCGGCGTGCGCCATCGGCACGTTGTCGATGACCCCGACGACCGTGTTCGTCGCCGGATCGATGACGTGGGCGTTGCTGCCGGCGTAGTTCGTCTGAATGATCCGCACGACAGAATCCTGTGCGCCCGCGGCTGCGGCCAACAGCAGGCCCGTCGTCAGAGCGGTGAGCATCGTGCGAGATTTCGCGTTATCCATTAGATGACCTCCGGCACAGCTGGCGTGTGCTCACTGGAAGCGAGATTCCCCCGTGGCGGCTGCGCTTTCTTCCGCATTTTCCGCCGTCGGACTGAGGCCCTTCTTATACGATGGTTTTGGCGCCGAGACAAACGCCGGCGGGCCCATGGCCGGCCGATGGGTGCGCTTTGGGTGAGAGAGCCGCTTAGGCAGCCTGGCTCGTGCTCGCCGCGATCGCCCTTTCGTACGGCGCCGGGTCCGCCGGGGCCATCGGCGACTCGGCCCAGCGCTCGTGCGCCGCGACATCGACGCTCTCGACGTACAGATCTCGTGCGATCGTCGCAACCAGGCGCGGATGGTCGACACAGCTCGGCACGTCGCCGATCGACATGCCGAAGCTCAGGCGAGCCGATAGATTGAAGCAGTGGATGTTGCGCAGGTACTCGCCACCGGTGCTGCCGCGCGGTAGAAACTCGAAGCCTGTGCCGAGGTAGGGATGAATCGCGCCGCCGGCGTTGTCCTCGCCCGGCTCGGGCTCGTACCGGTCGGCCCAGCGCGCGATCGACTCCTGGATGCCGGAAAGCTCGGTCTGCGTCGCGATGTCGATTCGGTAGCCCGTGCCGGCAATCAGATGGTCGAGACGCCACGGTTGGCCGCGGACGTTCGCGGCGACTCGGCCGCTGTCGATGCGAACGTCGGCGAGCGAGCTTTCCAGATGCACACGGAAGTTGTCGTGCCTGACGGCGCGCTCGATCGAGTCGGTCGGTGCCGTTGCGACACTGCGATCGCCGCGCAGGTAGTTGCGCCAGCGCACGATGTCGGGCAGCTCGAACGCCATTTCACGAGCGTTCGCATGGCCGCGATCGCTCGGCCCCGTGGCCGGCGAGCCGCCCGGGTAGCCGACGTACGGCCGGCGATTGAACATGTGAACCTCGGCGGCGCCGGCCTCGAGCGCGACGCCGGCCGCATCGAATGCCGAGGAGCCTGCGCCGACGATGCCTACGACCTGGCCGCGCAAAGCCGCGAAATCGATGTCGTCGCTCGTGTGGCTCCAGTACTCGTTCGGGAGCGCGCTTAGGAAGCCCGGTACGTTCGGTCCGCCGGAGCCTGCATAGCCATTCGCGAGCACGACCTTGCGCGTCGTCTCCTCGCGGCGCACGCCTTCGGATTCGAGATGCAGGCGCAATAGATCGCCCTGCGGCTCGATCTCGATGAGCCGCGTGCGATAGCGAACGCTCGTCTCGGTGACCTCTTGAAACCAATCGACGTAGTCGGCCCAGGCGAGCCGCGGAATCCGATCGAGCGCATCGAACGCGTCGGCGCCGTTGAGCGTCTCGAACCACGCGCGAAAGCCGAGTGTCGGGTTGTCCTGCTCGAGCCCGATCAGCGTCTTGCCGGTCCGCAGCTGCTGCATGCGCGCGATCGACCGCCAGATTCCGGTCTGGCCGGGCGCCGCGCGGTCGATGACCTCGACCTTACCGATGCCCTTGCGCTTGAGCCCATAGGCGATCGCAATGCCGCTTTGGCCGCCGCCGACGATGACCACGTTGTGATCGACGCCGTCCCGCGGCCGCACCCAGTCCGAGAGACCTCGACCGGCCCAGCGTTGTGCGCGGCGTGTTTGCAGCTCTAGCACACCTGCAGCATCAGCCGGCTCCGCACCGGATTGCGCCAACGTCGCCGAAGCGCTCAGGCCTCCGACCGTGAGCGCCGCCGCGCCCTTGAAGAATCGCCGCCGGTTGATCTCAATCGTCATCTGCCAGTTCCCCAATCGATGTGCCGCTGCGAACGAGCATAGTCGAGCGTGGCGTGGCAGGCACGCGTTGCCTGGACGCCCCCCCTATGCTGGGCTTTGAACAGATCCGGCTGCTAGTATCTCGGGACGAGTCAGGGGGAACTTCCGATGTCCTTGCGAACAACAACGACGCTAAAACTCGTCGCGATCGGATTGTCTTCAGTGTCGGCATTGAGCCTCGCACAGCCCGATACGGGGTTCTCAGCAGATGCATTGGCGACGGTGCCGGAGGATAACTGGTCGACGAACGGCGGCGATCTCTACAACCGCCGTTACTCGGCGTTGACGCAGATCAATCGCGATAACGTCGCGAACCTCAAGGGCGTCTGGCGAGCGCGCTTGAACGGCTCCGGCGTCGGCCCCCAGTATTCGGGCGAAGCCGAGCCGCTCGTCCACGACGGCGTGCTCTACATCGTCACGGGTGCCGACGACGTCTTCGCAATCGATATCGACAGCGGCGACATGCTGTGGAGCTACGAAGCCGATCTGAACCCGTTCATCGATACGATTTGCTGCGGCTGGACGAGCCGCGGCTTAGGCCTTGGGGACGGCAAGGTCTACGTCGGCCAGCTCGACGGCAAGCTCGTCGCACTCGACCAAGCGACCGGTGACGTCGTTTGGTCGATACAGGCCGAGCGCTGGGAGGAGGGCTACAGCATCACTTCGGCGCCACGCTATTACGAAGGTCTCGTGATCACGGGATTTGCGGGCGCGGAGTTTGGCACGCGCGGGCGCGTCAAGGCGTACGCTGCGTCTGATGGCTCGCTCGTCTGGACGTTCTACACGATTCCGGGACCCGGCGAGATCGGTCATGACACATGGCCGGCCGGATCGAACGTCTGGGAGCACGGCGGTGCGACGGTCTGGCAGACGCCGGCGATCGATCCCGAACTCGGCCTGCTGTACTTTTCGACCGGCAATCCCGGGCCCGATTTCAACGGCGCCGTGCGCACTGGCGACAACCTGTTCTCGCTGTCGACGGTTGCGATCGATGTCGAAACCGGCGAGTACCGCTGGCACTTTCAGCAGATCCGCCACGACATCTGGGATTTCGACTCCTCGACGCCGGTCGTGCTGTTCGATGCAGAGATAGACGGGCGCGAGCGTCAGGCGATTGCGTCGTTCAATAAGACCGGCTGGATGTATCTGCTCGACCGTGAGACTGGTGAGGCGCTGATCGGCATGGAAGACGTGCCGGTGCCGCAGGAGCCGCGCCAGGCGACGGCTGCGACCCAGCCGATACCGGTCGGCGAGCCGTTCAAGCCAATCACGATTCCGGTGCCGCCCGAAGGCTTCACGTTGCCCGAGAACGATCACGTCTTCGTGCCGTTCTGGAACGAGCGCGTCATCGGTTCCCGCGGCGGCGCGAACTGGCCGCCTAGCTCCTACGATCCCGAGCGCGAACTGATGTTCGTTTGTGCGAACAATCGCGTTTATTTCTACGAGGCCGATCCGGAAGCGCCGGAGGACCCGCCGGGTGGCGAGCGCTACATGGGCGGGCGCTTCGGCGGCGCATCGGGCGTACCGTCGTACGGCGTTTTCACGGCAATGGACGTCAACACGAACACGGTCGCGTGGTGGCAACGCTGGCCTGATCGTTGCTACTCCGGCTCGATTGCGACAGCCGGCGGGCTCGTGTTCGTCGGGCGCAGCGACGGTCGCATCACGGCGCTCGACTCCGATACCGGCAACATGCTCTGGGACTTCCAGACCGGAGCGGGCGTCAACGCGACGGCCGCGACGTTCGAGCACGACGGCGAGCAGTACGTCGCTGTGTACTCGGCGGGGAATGTCTTTGCAGGCTCGCCGCGCGGCGACAGCGTCTGGTTGTTCTCGCTCGATGGGTCGATGGAACAGGTTGCCGCCGCGGGCCCCGACGAGAACAACGTGATCGGTGCGATCGTCGGCACGCCGAACATCGAGAACGGGCAGGCGCTGTTCGCACAAGCCTGCGTCGCTTGCCACGGCGAGGATGGCGACACCGGCCACGTCGCACCGCCGATCACCCCGGGGCTGCCGATCGGCCAGGTCGTACGTATCATCGCAGACGGGCGAAACGATATGCCGAGCTTCACGGGCACGTTCACGTCAGCGCAGGCGCGCGATATTGCCGGCTACGTGACGGAGCGGCTACGGCCTTAGCCGCTCCCGCACCTGTCAATCTACCGATCATCGGGCGCACAGTTTCCGAGCGACTTCAATTCCTTAACGAGCTCACTTGTTCGAAATACTCAAGCTCGAATGTGGTGTCTCGGTTTGGAGACAGGTTGATCTGCCGTACGCGTCGCAGAATATGTCGTGTGTCGTGAACATGCGTCTCGGACTATTTCGGGTACCGGACGCCGGTTTGCGGCAATCGGAGTTTTTTGGTTGTTGTATCCCTAACATTGAAAGAGGTTTCCCTCATGACGAAATACTTGCTTGCGCTTGCAGCTATCGGCTTTTCGGGTCTCGTTCTTGCTCAAGAGCTTCCTTCGTTCGAGGAAGTCGATACGAATGCCGACGGTCAGATCAGCATGGAAGAAGCGGCGGCCATCGAAGGCCTGGACTTCGCTACAGCTGATACGAACCAGGACGGCGCACTCGACCAGGAAGAGTACGCGGCAGCGCAGTAGCGGTCTGCGTCTTCTGATAGTAGGTGCCCGGCTCTCAGGAGCCGGGCATTTTTTTCGCTACACCAATATTCCAGTTAGAGCTTGACTCGCGCGTCGTCGAGAGCGGCCGTCGTAACTACGCTGCCGCGGTCGGCCCGCCGGAGATGGTCGTCGAGCCAATTCAGCATGACGCGTGCCGTCAACAATACGGATTCCCTTCCCCGGTAGGTATGTCCCTCGTAGGGTAATAGCACTAAGCGCGCCTGACCGCCGTTGTAGCGAATCGCATCGTAGAACTGTTGCGATTGGGCTGGCGGCGTGCCGGCGTTGTCATCGAGCGCTCCGTGAATTAGCAACATCGGCGCCTCGATCCGATCGGAATAAAGATAGGGTGACATTCTTAGGTACGCATCGCGCGCTTCCCAAAGTGAGCGGCGCTCCGTTTGAAACCCAAACGGTGTCAGCGTTCGGTTGTAGGCGCCGCTCATTGCTATTCCGGCCGCGAACAGATCGCTGTGCGCGAGCAGGTTTGCGACCATGAAAGCGCCATAGCTGTGCCCGGCGATACCGGCGCGCGCCGGATCCGTGTAACCGGTGTCCGCTGCCGCGCGCAGCGCTGCCTCGGCATTTGCGATGACCTGCTCGACGAACGTATCGTTCGTATCGTTGAGCTCGCCGACGATCGGCATGCTCACGTGGTCGAGAATTGCGTAGCCGCTGAGCACGAACGAGAGCTTGAAGGCTTCCTCCGCATCCGGAAAGCGATCGGTGCCCATTGACCTCACTGGCGCAACGTCGCGCCCGTAGCGGCGCGGATAGGCCCAGACCAAGAGCGGCAGCTCGCCGTTCTTCAAGCTCCCGCGCGGGACGTAGAGCATCGAAGAGAGCTCGATCCCGTCGCTGCGCCGGTAGCGCAATGGGATTCGCGTGATTTGCGTGAGCTCGGGCGCTGGGTGCGTGCGCTGCGTGAGTGCTTGCATCGCGCCACTTTCTAGATTGTGCAACCGATAGTTGGGCGGTTCGCTCGCGGCCTCATACTGCGTAAGCAGACGATCGCCGTTCGCTGTCAAGAGATCGATCACGCGCTCGTGACCGGGCTCTCCGGATTCCCAAACGCGCTCGGTCTCCATCGATTCGAGATTGACCCTGTCGATGTAGGAATCTTGCACGGACCGGCCGAGTACGTAGATCGAATTGTTGTCTACACGCACGACGTCGTGGCCACTGGCATTGCTGCGGTTCAGCCGTGGTCCGAGCGCAGGATAGGCTGCATCGACGCTGCGCGATCCCAGGCGCCGCGGCGGTGCCTCGGTGTTCCCCACATCGATGAGCCATGTGCGTGTGATGCGGTGAGCTGTATCAAATTCGCTGACGAGCGCCCGGCTCGAGTCCTCGAGCCACTCGACGCCCGAGAATCGGCGCGGAGTCTCGAAGATAGTCGTCGCGGGTTCGAGGAACGGCGCAGCCTGAGCCAATACACGTTCCTTATCGCCAAATCGGGCCACCCATATCAAGGTCTCGGGCGCGGTAGGTTGCCAGTGCGCGGCCCTGATCGCATCGGACTGGTCGGCGTCCCTGAGCGGTAGTGCTTGCAGCAGGTGCGCGTCGGTGTTCCACACTTCGATGTGGCGCGCCCACGCCTCGACTGCGCCGACTCGCGAGTACTGTGGCCTTGCGACCGTCAGCAGAAAGATGCGTCCGCTCGGTGCGGGCCTGACGCTCTCGATAACGGCCGGTCGGTTCAACTGTCGCCGTTCACCCGTCTCTACATCGATCATCTCGAGCTGGGAATAGAGAAAGTGCCGGATGAGATCTCGATCCGATCCCGATGGGGCATTAGCTGCTGCGACGCGTGAGACGGCCTCGCCGCCGCCCTCGGGCAACGCGACCCGGGTGTCCGGCACGAGCCGGCACATGAGTTGTCGGCTGTCGGGCATCCAGGTACACGGCGCGCCGAGCGCCGCGTTGACGGCGTCGTCGACTAAACGGCGCGAATGGCCCGTCCGTGGATCACCGATCCACAGCTCAATGCCGTTCTGGGTCGTAGCCGTGAATGCGAAACTCGATCCGTCCGGAGCCCAAAGCGGGAAACCGATCGTCGTGGCGCTCGGCACGTGAACACGCGTCCGTGTTCCGGATTCAAGGTCGACAATCGTCAAGCCGAAATAGGCGATCGGTGCGTGGGGCCCCCCCGTGAGCCGGTCCAGCCTTCTACCCGCGACGTTGATACTCGGCGCACGCAACTGATCGTTCGGCAGCAAGCCATGCTGATCGATGAGCAGCAGGTAGCGGTCCGCTGGATCCGTTGCGACGGCGGGTAGCCGCGGGTGGTCGAGCAGTTGCTCAACCACCTCCGGCAGCGCGGCATCCTGCGCGCGAGCGTGTGAAACGAGCAGCGACGTGCCGGCACTCGTATCGAGGAGTGCGAGCATAGCCACGACGACAACAGTCGTTGCCGCCGGCCGGCGTCGTGAGAAGCACTTCGGGCTCATCGGTCCGTAAGGGTTCGTTCGGAACTATCCGTGAAGACTCCGCCAGTCTCGGACAAACCGCAGCCTGATTCAGTGTTGTCTATCAAGAATCTACGCCTTGTTCTTATTGTTATGTAACATAACCTAAACGTTACTATTTAAAGAATCAAGGAAAACGGATACGCGGACGACGCGATGCGCAGGCGCCGTCGTCATTTGCGTCCCGTGCGGTGGGCTTTGCATGAGGATCAGACGGCCGACTCAGACGCTACAATAGGCGTCGGAGCGACGGCGCACTCGCAGGTCGTCTACCATCGAACAGCAGAAGTTCTGGAGGAGGACCGCCAGAGTGCAAGCTGAAGTCTTGACCCGACGGGCCCCGGCGGTTGCCGACAGCGTACCTGCGAACGTGCGCATCGTCGTCATCGCGGGCATCGTAGCCGCGGTGCTGGCCCTCTACCTTGCCCAGACATTTGGCTGGCGTCAGGCGGCGCTGATGGGCGTCGGGCTTGGCGCCGGCTGGGTGCTCTATCACGCGTCGTTCGGCTTCGGCGGCGCGTGGCGCAACTTCATTCGCGCCGGCAGCAGCGGCGGGCTGCGTGTGCAGATGATCATGCTCGGCGTCACGGCGCTCGTGTTCATACCGTTGATTGCGCAGGGCGAGCTCTTTGGCACGGCGCTGCGCGGCAATGTCGCGCCATTGAGCACGTCGCTCGTCGCGGGCGCGTTTCTATTCGGTATTGGCATGCAACTCGGCGGCGCGTGCGCGTCGGGCACGCTCTACACCGTTGGCGGCGGCAGCACGCGGATGATCGTCACGCTGATTGCGTTCATTGCGGGCTCGGCGCTAGGCGCGTGGCATTTCGACGAATGGCAGGCGCTGCCCAGTGCGCAGGGTTACTCGCTGCTCGAGCACTTCGGGCCGGTCGTCGCGTTGCTTGGCACGCTTGCGATCGCCGGTGCGCTGTTCGCGATCGTCGCCGGGGTCGAGCGGCGCCGAAGCGGCGGTCAATTAGTTCAGACGTGGACGCCGATGCACGGCTCGAAGTGGCTCAAAGGCCCGTGGCCGTTGCTCGCCGGTGCCCTCGGTCTAGCGCTCGTCAATATCGCGACGCTCGCGCTGGCCGGCCGGCCGTGGGGCATCACGTCGGGGTTTGCGCTCTGGGGATCGAAGCTGATCGCGACGACGGGTGTCGACGTTGCTGCCTGGCCGTATTGGCAGGCACCCGGCCGTGCGGGACAGTTGACCGATAGCGTGTTTGCAAATATCACGTCGATTATGAACTTCGGCATTTTGCTCGGCGCGCTGATCGCGGCTGGGGTTGCCGGAAAGTTCGCGCCGGTCTGGCGAATCCCGGCGCGTTCGCTCGCCGCCGCCGTGATCGGCGGCCTAATGCTCGGTTACGGCGCGCGACTCGCGTACGGTTGTAACATCGGCTCGTTCTTCAGCGGGGTCGCGTCGGCGAGCTTGCACGGTTGGGTCTGGTTCGTAGCAGCGTTCGTCGGCAACGGCGTTGGGGCACGATTCAGGCCGCTGTTCGGACTCGATTCTTAGACAACCAGATCCGGGCGCCGCTGCGGCACGGTCACAGTTTCCATCGATAGTGCGTTGCCACAAGCTTTGCGCAGCTGCGCGGCTAAGTTGGCCGAGCGAAAGCGCTGCCATCGCGTCAGATCCTTACCACCAGTAATTACGAGCTCGGGCTCGAGCTCATCGATGACCGCAGCGATTTCGGCGGCGCGGTCGCCGTCGCGGAGGACAAAGCGCGCGGGCACACTGGACGCATGGCAGCGGGCCATGAAAGATTTGCGCACTTCGGACGCCTTGTCTTCGAGGCACTGATCGACCCACTCGAGATATTCCTTGCGCCCTTGCGCATAGATCTCGCTCGAGAATTGACGCAGCCACTCGTCGATGACGTGCAGGCCGATGAGCTCGGCCGACTCAGCGCGCGCGAGCTCTATCGCCCGCTCGACGGCGCCGCTGGTATGCGGTTCGCCGTCGATGCAGACGAGGATTCTCATGAGCTAGCCGCCCGTGACGCGTAACGCCGTCGCACCGATCAGCAACACGACGCCGAGCCCGAGGATCATCTTGACCATCGATGCGACCGTGCCGATTGCGAACGCCCGCCCGCCGGCCTTCTTCATATCGTCAATCGAGATCGAGAGACCAATGCCGGCAAAGCCGATCGCAAAGCACCACGTGTAGGCGGCGTTCATCGCCCAGAACGGCGAGCCGGCCTCGGCAGGCCCGCCGAGCGCCTCGATATTCATGCTGTGCAACAGCACCAATACGAAAAAGCCCAGAATGAATACCGGAAATTTGTCCTTGATCAGCTGCCATTTGCTGATCGGGGCCGCGTCCTGCTCTTTACCCGTTCGGATAATGTAGAACCACAGCGAGAACAGCACGACGACCGGCAGGAACATGATGCGTGCGACGTTAATAAGCACGGCTGTGTCGCGTGCCTCGGTCCCGTACCATTCCGCTGCCGCGACGAGCTGCGCAGTGTTCAATATCGCAACGGCCGCCCACGCGCCGAATTGGGATTCGGATAGGTCGATGCCTTGGCCGATGTACGGCATCGTGAACAGCATCAGTGTGCCGAAGAGCAGGATTGTGCCGATCGCATAGGCCATCTCGATCGGCGATGCCTTGACGACCGGGCCGGTTGCGATGATCGCCGACACGCCGCAGACACCTGTGCCCGCGCCCATGATGCCGCCGAGCCCGTCGGTGACGCCCCAGCGCTTGCACCAGTACATGACGATGATAGCCGTGCCGAAGATGAAAAATCCCGTAAGCGCGAGTCCTAAGCCGCCTACACGTATGACATCGGCCCAGACGTAGTGGACGCCCAGAATGATGATGCCGGGCTTCAACACCGGGCGCGCGATGCGAATGCCGGGCAGCAGCGATGCCGGGATCGGTAAGAAATTACGTATGACGATGCCGCCGAGCAGTAGGATCGCCACATAGTTCATTTGTGCGCTTTCGTAGACGAACGTCGCCCACTCGACGCCTTCGCGCGACAGGCTGCGGAACAGCCGGTCGAGATTCATGCCGATGAACGCAAACGCGAGACAGAACAGGAAGCCGGGCACATACCTCTTCCAGTCCGCGACGACGAGACCTTTAACCATGATCTGGATCTCCTGGCTGTCAGAACAGCACGAGCACGCTGCTGAAGAATGCGTGCACGGGTTCGGGCGCGATGACGCTGACGAGAAATATTCCCGCCGCGATCAGCAGGGCCCAGATGTCCTCGCGCTTCTCTGACGAAAACACGTCCCGCGCGACGTTTGCAGCGGTGGATTGCTGCGGGCTGTCTGGCCCGTTGGGCTCGGCCATGGCGTACCCCCGTTTATTGTTGGGATTGAATTACAAGCGCCCGGAAGGCCACGCGATTCTAGCGTCCCGCGGGTATTACGGCCAGTGAGCGCCAGCAGCGACCAGAAAATTTCGCGTGCCTGTGCGAGCGCGCCGAGGGGATTCATGCCGGGCAGTTCGCCGAAATAGCCGTCCTGATCGCCGAACATCGAGACCGCAAAGATGCCGTGACCGCTGCAGATTGCAAAGTAGCGCACGACGAAGAACGGCACGAGGAAGGGCTTGAACCCAATGTGCAATGCAGGCGTGTCGAAGTGTTGCAGTGCTTCGTCGACTTGGGTGGATTGAGCCGACGTCAGGTTGACAGGTATAGGCACCAACGTGCGCAAGTCGATTGTCTCTGTCGGGACGGAAATAATGAGAACGGCTTCACTCCCCGAAGCGGCGAGACTGTGTAGAAATCTGAGCCAGGCTAGGGGCCCGGGGAAATGGAAATGAGATTGATTGCGCTATTGGTGCTCGGCCAACTGACCGGCATCGCGCATGCTGCGGAAGTCTTTCGCTCGGTGACCGAGGATGGCACCGTCGTTTACGGCGACCGGCCGTTTGGCGACAACGTCGATGTCGTGCACGTCACGGTTGCGGAGCAGCCTGGTAATGCAGTGCCTCTGACGGTTGCGCCCGTGCGGCAGTCGACGTTCGTCGGCAACGCCCCGACGCCGGAGGGCAACCCGGCCGATCGGATGACGAACGCGCAGATTGCGCAGCGCATCGCCGAAAATTGTGAGCTTGCGAAACGTCAGCTCAATGTCCTCGAGAGCACGGACGACCTCGTGCGCACGGCTCCAGATGGAACGATGGAGCGGCTGTCCGCCGAAGAAATCGTCGAGGCGCGCGCGCTCGCCGCGGCCGAGGTCGACGAGTGGTGTGAGGCGCCCTCGTCCGGTGCAGGGGCGCCCTAGCGGCCGACCAGTTTCTCTCGCGCCTCTGGCTGTTACCGCGTCAGCTCTGCGCCGCGTGCCGTCCGGCAATGCGGCCGAACACGATGCTGCGGCCGAGACCGTGCTGGTTGAGCCCGCCCTGGCACTCGCCGGCACAGTAAAGCCCTTCGATGACCTGACCGTATAAATCCATGACTTGCGCGGATGCGTTCGTGCGCAGGCCCGTATACGAGTCGTGCACGAGCGGCGTCGCCCAAGCCGCGTAGAACGGCGGCGTATCGATCGCGGGGAACGGCGCGGGCTTGTCGAAATCGTCGTCGGTGCCGGTTGCCGCGAAGCGGTTGTAACGCGAAACCGTCGCGTCGAGCACAGTCCCGTCCATCGGCTTCGGCTGAAACGGATTCTCGATTTTTGCCGCTAACTCGGCGATCGTATTGGCACTGAAGAAATAACCATTCGGATCGACGTACGGCGGCGTCGGGTTCCATCCTTGGCGCTCGACTGCCGCGTGATCGAATATCGCCCAGATCGGTCCGCCGCCGTTGCGTTTGCCAGGATCGCCGTGCCACTCCATGCATGCTGCGAGGAAGTCGTAGCTGTCGACGGTCTCGTCATAGAAGCGGCGGCCCTCGAGTGTCACGAGAATCGCATTCGTCCAATCGATGTTCGTCAGGCCTTCGCCGCCTATCCTGTCGAAGATCGGGCTGTCGGCCGGCCAATGCAGGCTGCTGTAGCCGTACTTCGCGCCAATGTGCTCGGGTTTTTGCAGGACGCGTTCGGCTTCGTTGGATTGCGCCGACGTGCCCCACAGCGCGGCGCCAAGTGTCATTGCGGCGATCTCGCCGTCGGCGCTCTTACGGGAGTATGGATCGCCGGCGACGGCGTATTCCTCGGTCAATCGCGCATCGAACATACGTCGAAACGGAATGCTGTTGCCGTGCCCGCCCGTCGCGACGAGGATGCCCTTGCGCCCGCGAATGCGCAGCGTGCGGCCCTCGTGCTCGACCTCGATGCCGAGGACGCGGCCTGCTCGCGGCTCTTCGCGGATGATCCTCGTCATGCGGTGCTCGAGCAGAATCTCAGCACCGTTCTCACGGGCTTTATTCTCCAACGCGCGCACGAGCCCTGAACCGCGCCGTGACGGTCGTGTCGTATAGATCTCGTCCTTGTTCGGCCACTGCCGCGTGCGCACCTGTCGTGCAACGCTCGAGGCCATCTGCGGGCCGACCATTTCCTCTTCGTGGAATTCAACGCCGTTGGCGATTAGCCATTCGAACGTCGGCGCGTTCTCATCGGCAAATGCGCGGACGATGTCGCGGTCGTTGTATCGCGCGAGCGGATGATCGGCGCGAATCCAATCCTGGTAGACGCTCTCGGCGGAGTCCTCGATGCCGTGCTTGCGCTGCACGCTCGTGCCGCCGCCGAGATGGACGACGCCGCCGGAGACCATGCCGTGACCGCCGATGTCGAAGTTCTCGTCGACGAGGATTACCGAGGCGCCGTGCTCGAGCGCGGACACGGCCGCCGAGAGTCCCGAGACACCGGCGCCGATCGAGACGAAGTCGGCCTCGTAGTCCCAGCGTTCCTCCGACTGTGCGTTGGCGTGTCCAGGCGTCAGCGTTGCGGCCGTGACGCCGGCAGCCGCCGTAGACGTCAAAAATGCTCGTCGGCTCAGTGCGTCGGTTTTCTTATCGGTCATGGCGTCAGTTCCTCCGGTTTCTGTTCGGTACTGTTCGGTACCGGTTACCAACAATTCAACATATCTGTCGATAGACCGGCTGCGATTTCACACATTTGCTGGCGGGTCACTGCGTGGAATGCGGATATGTTGAATTGTTGGTAACCGGTACGTCTTTAGTTAGTTCATCTGCGCGGCGAAGCGCGCACGTAGGCCTTCGCGATCGACCTCGTGGCCGCGCAGATACACGCGATCGATCTTGCGCGTGTTCGTGATGTCGTCGAGCGGGTTCGCGTTCAGCACGATGAAGTCCGCGCTCTTGCCGGCCTCGAGCGTGCCGAGCTCGTCTAGCAGCCCGAGCACCTCGGCGCCGTTGCGCGTCGCGCAGACGAGCGCGTCCATCGGTG
>JAHEEN010000298.1 GCA_024640685.1 Rhodospirillaceae bacterium | reverse complement strand
ACAAGCGCGCGTCGACGATTCCGATCCTTTTCATTACCGGGCACGGTGACGTACCGATGGCGGTCGACGCGATGAAATCCGGCGCGCTAGACTTTATTCAAAAGCCGTTCCGCGACCAGGAGTTGCTCGATCGAATCCACGAAGCGCTCGAGCGCGACGAGGCTCACCGCGAAGACAATCGAACAGCAGCTGAGATTCGCGAGCGAGCCGCACGCCTGACGGCGCGGGAAAGCGAAGTCATGGAGCGCGTCGTCAAGGGGCAGGCGAACAAAGTCATTGCGCTCGATCTCGGCGTCAGCCAACGCACGGTCGAGATTCATCGTGCCCGTGTCATGCAAAAGATGAAGGCGAGGTCGCTGGCCGAGCTTGTGCGGATGGTTGGGCGAATCGAGGCTTGAGCGTCGCGACCTCAAGCTCACTCGAGTTCGAGCACCGCGCTACCGACGACGTCGCCGCTGCGTAGGCGCTCGATGGCGAGATTTGCATCGTCGAGACGGAACGTCTCGACGCGCGTTCGGATCGGTATCCGCGGCGCAAGGGCGAGAAACTCGGTCGCATCTGCGCGGGTCAAGTTCGCGACTGATACGAGGCGCCGTTCGCCCCATAGCAGCGCGTAGCTGAAGCTCGGAATCGGTGACATATGAATGCCACCGCAGACGACCGTTCCGCCCTTGCGCACGGCGGCGAGCGCGAGCGGCACGAGCTCGCCGGCAGGCGCAAAGATGATCGCGGCATCGAGCGGGCGAGGCGCGGCGGCCGTCGACGCGCCGGCCCACGATGCACCTAGATCGGTCGCCGCCTGTTGCGCGGCCGTATCGCCGGGGCGTGTGAATGCGTAGAACGAACGCCGTTGGTGACACAGAACTTGCGCAAGCAGGTGCGCGGCCGCGCCAAATCCGTAAATGCCAATGCGCTCGGCGTCGCCACACATCGTCAATGCGCGGTAGCCGATGAGCCCAGCGCACAATAGCGGCGCCAGCGCAGCCGCGGATGACTCGGGATCCAGCGCGAAGCAGTAACGTGCGTCGGCGCGAACCTGCTGCGCGAAACCGCCCGGCCGCGTGTAGCCGGTAAAGCCGGCCTGATCGCAGAGATTCTCGCGGCCGCAGGTGCAGTAGCTGCACGTGCCGCACGTGTAGCCCAGCCACGGTACGCCGACGCGGGTGCCGACGCCGAGGGTCGGTTCATTGGACGTCGCGACACGCCCGACGATCTGGTGGCCCGGGATGACCGGATACGGGATATCGGGCAGCTCCCCGTCGAGCAGGTGCAGGTCGGTCCGACAAATGCCGCAGGCCTCGACGTCGATAATGATGCTGCCCGGCTGCTGCTCCGGGGCTGCGACGTCGGCCAACTCCAGGGCCCGGTCGGGTCCGTGCAGGCACATCGCTCGCATCGCTTGCGCTCAGTCCTCGTCGGGGACGAAGTGGCGGAATTCGTGTGAGAACCGCAGGCGGCTCGTTGCGAGCGGAAGTCCTGCAACGAGCCGCGGTCGGAAGACGGCCTCGGCGAGCCGCCGGGCGTAGCCTGTCTCCATCAGACCCGGCGGATCGGCGAAGACGATGCGAATGCGCTCGGTCTTGCCATCGGCCGTGATGCCGAAGCTCGCGGTGATCGAGCCCCATGCATACGCCGCGTTGCGCCGTCGGCCCCAGTCGACGGGGCTCGGCGGCGGCACAAAATTGATCAGGCGAGGCGCACTGAAGTAGGTGTCAGCGGCAACAGGATCGCTGAACGCCGCGTAGGCCTGCGCATAGTAGTCACGGGCCTGCTCTCGGTCGCCGTCGGCCAACTCGGTATCGCCGAGAACCGCATACGCTTCGGCGCGCGTCGCAGCCGGCGCCGCGAGTGTCGATTGCAGACGCTCCTCGAGCTCACGTCGCGCACGCGACGTCGCGCCGGTCAACGTATCGATGCGGACGAGCTCGGTCAGCGGCACGAGCTCGTCGTCGGGTGTCGAGTCCGGATCGTCGCGGACGATGTCGAGCGCAGCATGATATTGCTCACGCGCAAGCCCGCGCATCCGCGCGAGCTCGTAATAGCGTGCGAGCTTGAAATGATACGGCACGACGCCGGCGTCGTCGGCGCCGAAGTGCCTCTGCGCGATCGTCAGGCCCTCGACCTGTTGTCGTTGCGCTTCGCGCGTATCACCCGCCTGCTCGTAGATTTCGCTGAGCATGTCGAGCAACTCGATCTGCTCGAGATTGAACAGTCCCGAGTTGCGATGGCTGACGTGCCTGGCCTCGCCGAGTACGGTCACCGCCTCCGGGTAGTCGCCGCGCGCGGCCAAGACCTGGGCAAGCCCGTGGTAGGCACGAATCAGAGCTGCTGCGAACTCGCCGTCAGCAGCCGTTATCAGCTCGATCGCCTCGAGAAAATCGGCCTCGGCCGCGTCGAGCTCATCGAGTCGCGCGCGCAACTCGGCGCGCTCGAGCAGCGGCTCAGCGTCGACGGATCCCGCCGAGTCCTGAGCGTGACTAGCGGCGAGCACAAACAGGACGCTAGAGACGACTGCGCCGGCGAGCGCGCATCGTGCGCCGCGCTGGGTCATTCCTCGGGTTCGTAATGGAACGTAAAGTTGCGAATCAGGCCGGTCGAATACACGACTTCGCCGTCGATGACACGCGGCCGGAAGCGCGACCGCCGGATTGCGCGCACCATCGTGTCGTCCTTGAATCCCGGCGGCTCTGACTCGAGCACCGTGACGTTCTGTGGGCCGCCGTATTCGTCGACATCGAACGTGACCCGCACGAATCCCTCGACAGCCCCGAAATCCCCGGCGTCGGCGAGCCCGCGACTGCTCGGAAACTCGCGCAGGACGTAGTTGGGCTCGTTGAACCACCGCGCCCGGATCGCCTCGCCGTCCTCGACCCGGCCGAGTAAATGCCAGGCTTGTCGATACTCGTCGCCGGCGTAGTTGACGCGGCTGAAGGCAATGTACCAGTCGCCAATGTCGCGCAGCACTCGCGCCGTCGTCAGTGGATCGGCATCGACAGAGGTCTGTGCGATCTCCAGCGCCCGTCTCAGCGAGCCAATACCGCGACCCTCGGCGAGTTTCTGGCGGCGATAGGTGTTGGCGACTTCGCGGAGCGGCCGGACCAAAGCGATGTTGTCGGGTCCCTCGGTCTCACGGATGATTTCCATGCCGCGGACCAGTTGAAAACGCGCGGCGTCGAACTGATACGACG
>JAHEEN010000101.1 GCA_024640685.1 Rhodospirillaceae bacterium | reverse complement strand
GTATTGCCGTCGTCGTCGGTGACCGAGGCCGTGATGGTGTGGGTGTTGACGCTCAAGCTGCTCGTGCTGACCGAGCCACCCGTGCCGATCGCACCGTCGCGATTGGACGACCACTCGATCGCGCCGGTCAGACTGCCGTCCTCGGCATCCGAGGCCGTGCCCTGAAGCTGCACGGTCGCGCCCGCCAGATAGGTTCCACCGCCGCCCGTGATCGACACGGTCGGCACCGTGTCCGACTCGATAGTCACGACCGTCGTGTCGGTCTCCGTATTGCCGTCGAAGTCCGTGACCGACGCCGTGACGGTATGCGAGCCGACGCTCAACGTCGTGGTGCTGACCGAGCCGCCCGTGCCAATCGCACCGTCGAGATTGGACGACCAGTCGATCGAGGCGGTCAGACTGCCGTCCTCGGCGTCCGACGCCGTGCCCTGAAGCTGCACGGTCGCGCCCGCCAGATAGGTCCCACCGCCGCCCGTGATCGACACGGTCGGTACCGTGTTTGGCTCGATAATCACGACTGTCGTGTCGGTCGTCGTATTGCCATCGGAGTCGGTCACCGAGGCCGTGATGGTGTGGGTGTTGACGCTCAAGCTGCTCGTGCTGACCGAGCCGCCCGTGCCGATCGCGCCGTCGAGATCGGACGACCAGTCGATCGAGTTTGTCAGAGGATTGTCATTATCCTCGACATCCGTAGCTTCGCCCTGAAACTGCACCGTGTCGCCCTGTAGATAGGTCCCACCACCTGCGGTGATCGAGACCGAAGGCGGGTTGCCAACTTGTGCAAAACTGCTCTGGCTCCACAGTACCGAGCAGAATACGTAGCACGTCGCGGCGATTAGTCGATTGTGTTTGAACATCCAGTAAAGAAGCGCAAAAGCCGTGGAACCAGCCCGCCGCCAATCGTGTTGCATACAACTCCGGCGGGCTCAGGCGAGTACTTGTTATTCTTCTCGTTAGTTGAAGGCCTTAACGTGGAAAAGCACTGCTCAATCTAGAAAATTCTAACATCTATTTTATCTGCCTACTGAGCGCGTGCGCGCGCATCTCCGCCGATCGAGACTGGGTGCCGGGTACCGCCTGCAGAGTTTATTAGGGCATCAGCCGTGGGGGGGGCAGGGCAAAGCCTCATGTACAATCGCTGGCGATCGGCGTAGTGGTCCGAGGGTTACGCTGGAGTTATTGCGAAGACGCTCATTCTGAGCCCGGGTGGCGGAATTGGTAGACGCAGCGGACTTAAAATCCGCTGGCCGCAAGGCCGTGCCGGTTCGAGTCCGGCCCTGGGCACCAATAAAAACAGTTACTTGGCGAAGCGCGCCGTGAAGCCATTAGGTTTCGTCACACCGGTGTAACAACGGTGTAGCGAATTGGTGAAGCGTCGCGTCAGCCGGTGTTAACGGGTTACCGTTTTCAGTCCAGTCACAAAGGACGGTACGAGATCAAAGAAACAATGAGACCTACGTATGCATCATGTCGATGGCGAGAAACCTCGGCTACAAAGTCTGTCGCCGGCTAGTGACGTTTTTATCAATACGTTCTGTTAAACGTGCAAGCGTCGATTTGAAAGAATACTGCGTTAGGTGAAATCTCTTCCGTAACGAAAGTCTGCTTCGCTCAATTGTTCTCATAAGATTTTCAGCATTCTCGACTGACGGTGTGACGCACTAATGGCGAGAATACGAGAGCGCAAGCACAATCGTTTACGGGCCTTCCGCTATGGCAACGTAGATACTCTGGACCAGGCATTCGGCATCAAGCCGGCGACCGGCCCAAGAGTCCGCGTCGTCGGCAACAATCTGCACGACGTGGCGATGCTATGGACATCTTTACGCTGTGAGAGGTCTGCGGGCTCACCGTCATCGAGGCCGCTGAGCGCGTCTATCTTCGAAACGGGCGCCAAGGCGGCTCGCGGATGGGTATTTCAGGAAGCTGCGAGACGACATTCCCCAGGCAGCCAAGGACGCTGACCGTAAGACCGGATCGTTTCGAGCCCGGCACTGAGAAATTATAAAAATAAATAGTTACTAGTAATAATTAATGTTATTTCTAAGTAATATTTGTCCGAGCATACGGTAAGTGGAACTACCGATTGACAGTGTTGCCTGATACGTCTAGAAAATCGGCGACGTTCTTATTCGCCATTGAGCCTCATATCGCCGATGAACAAATGCCATCTCGAGCATTGCGATCAAGACTCCGTCGGTGAGCATCCGGCACATCGCATTTACCTGTGCGAGCGCTGTAGCGAGCTGATCGAGCGATTCGGTCACCCGAGAACGCTTGGGGATCTCAGCAATTTGATGGCGCTCGCCGTCCTGAAATACGGCCCGACCAAAGTACGCGACGCGCTTCGCCGTTTCGAGGACTTGATTTAGATCGAAAGGCCACTTCGAGCGGCTGGAAGCGCAGCGCCGCAGACACCGAAGACGCACGCGCCGAGGCAGTCGTTGAGACGGCCTCGGCGCATGCAGTTCCGCCGTTGGTCGGTGCAGATCGCGTTTAAGCGAACTATTTAGCTTTATAAATCAGCAGTTTAATAATTATTATTAATGCCAATGCTGATATTAGGCAGTGTAGGGCAGCGTCGAGCCTTTGTAAACCGGTGATACCGCAGTTGGCCCGCATTGGCCCTCGATCGCTTCGGCTGCTTGCATTGCTAAGGAAGGAACGGACAATGGCAGCGCGATTTTCTGAGCTTCCAAAGGTTTGCCATTGAGCGCCGATCCAACTGCCCGATTCGCCGTCCAAGACCTAGCGCTCAGTCGCGGCGGGCGACGGCTTCTTGCGGGGCTGGACCTGGAGCTCACGCCAGGCGAAGTGGCCCTCGTAACAGGCGCAAACGGTACCGGCAAGACCACGCTGCTGCGAACGCTTGCGGGGCTAAGTGAGCCCGCTGCCGGCCACGTCACGCTCGATGGCATTCCAACCTATCGAATCGCTGCCGGCTTAACGGCACCGATCGCATTTCAGGGCCACACGGACGGACTCAAGCGCGACTTGACCGTCGAGGAAAATCTGCAGTTTTACGCCGCGGTCTGGCAGTGTAATACAGCCGCCGGGGATGTCATTGCCGAGCTCGAGCTTGGCGACTGCGCGCACCGTCCGGTGCGCTATTTGTCGGCGGGCCAGCGACGCCGGACGGCGTTGGGCTGTCTGCAGATGCGGCCAGCGACCGTCTGGCTGCTCGATGAGCCATTGACGAACCTTGACGCTCGCGGGGCCGAACTCGTCGAGCGCTGGTTAAGCGCACACATGGCTCGCGGCGGCTGCAGCGTCGTCGCCACCCACCGCCCGGAAGCGCTCGCAGAGCTCGCGTCCGTGATCGTGGAGCTTTGAGATTGTGAACGCGTACGTGACACTCTTTGCGCGGGACCTGAAGCTCGCCCTCAGACGCTGGAGCGAGTTCGCTACGCCATTGATTTTCTTTGTTATTATTGCATCCTTGTTTCCGTTCGCGCTGTCGCCGGAGGCCGCAGTGTTGAATCAGGCGGGCACCGGCGTGCTGTGGATCTCGGCGTTGCTGTCATCGCTGCTGGCGTTGGACGGATTGTTTCGGACGGACGTCGACGATGGCAGCATGGAACAGCTGATACTGAGCCCGACTTCGTTGTCGTTATTGGTGCTCGCAAAGCTCTGCGCACATTGGGTCGTCAGTAGCTTGCCGCTGATCGCGATCGCGCCATTCATCGCACTGTCGTTTTATATGCCCGTCGACGCGTTGGCCACGTTGATTGTCGCGCTGCTGCTCGCAACGCCGACGCTGAGCGTGCTCGCGGCGATTGGCGCCGCGTTGACCGTCAGCCTGAAGACCGGTGGCGCGTTGGTCGGCCTGTTGGTACTGCCGTTGACCAGTCCCATTCTGATCTTTGGGACCCGCGCGACCGACATGGCAATGAACGGTGAGTCGGCCGCTGGGCCGCTATACTTGCTGGCCGCTTTGGCGGCCTTCAGCCTGTCATTGGGCCCGATGACCGCCGCTGCCGCGTTGCGCGTCAGCGTGGAGTAGATCGATGAGCCGCTGGCGTTGGTTTCATTTGCTCGCCTCACCGCCGTACGTCTATCGGTTAGCGGAGCGACTCGCGCCGTGGATTGGAGCGGCGTCCGTGCTTGCGCTTGCCGCCGGCACATACGGTGGCCTCGTGTTGGCGCCGCCGGACTATCTGCAGGGCGAGGGTTTTCGGATCATTTACGTGCACGTGCCGAGCGCCTATATCGGCTTGATGGCATACGTCGTCATGGCGAGCGCGGCCGCGTGCGGGTTCATCTGGCGCATCAAGCTCGCCCATGCAGTCGCCGCGTGCACGGCCCCCGTCGGTGCGTCATTCACGTTTTTGGCGCTCTTCACCGGCGCGGTCTGGGGCAAGCCGATGTGGGGCACATACTGGCAATGGGGCGATGCGCGCCTGGTCTCGGAACTGGTCCTGCTGTTCCTCTACCTTGGATTCATGTTGCTGCGCTCCTCATTCGATGAACGCGACAAAGGCGATCGCGTTGCCGCGATCCTCGCGGCTGTCGGCGTCGTCAACGTGCCGATAATTCATTACTCGGTCGAATGGTGGAGCACGCTGCATCAGGGCGCGACGATGATGCGGCTCGACGGTCCGTCTATCACGCTGGAAATGCTGATTCCGCTGCTGATCATGATCGGCGCGTTCACGCTGTGTTTCGCGTGGCTGATCCTGCGCCGGCTGCAGGCCGAGATTCTCGACCGGGAGCGGCGCACACGCTGGGTCGAACAGCTGGTCACGGGCGGTGCATCGTGAAAGAATTCCTAGCGATGGGCGGTTACGCGGTCTACGTCTGGGCCGCGTACGGCATGACGGTAGTCGTCATCGCGCTGAACGCGTGGGCGGCGCAACGGCGATTGCGGCGCACGCTCGGCGAGCTTAAGACGACAGCGCAGCCTGAGGATCCGGCCCGTCGGCCGACAGTGAGGAAAGTCTGATGACACCACGACGCCAACGCATGGCACTAATCGCGGCCGTCGTCGCCGGCGTCGCCGTTTCGGTCGCTTTGGCGCTCGTCGCGTTCCGTGAGAACGTACTGCTGTTTTTTAGTCCGACCGAGGTCGTTGCCGGTGAGGCGCCGACCGAGCGTGGATTCAGGCTTGGCGGCATGGTGGCCGAAGGTAGCGTGTCCCGCGAGGAGGGCAGCTTGACGGTCGAGTTCGTCGTTACGGATTTCGCAAACTCGATACCGGTCAGTTATACGGGCCTTCTGCCGGATCTGTTCGGAGAAGGGCAAGGCGTCGTCGCGCGTGGCCAGCTCAATACCGATGGCTCGTTCGACGCTGAAGAAGTGCTCGCGAAGCACGACGAGAATTACATGCCGCCTGAGGTCGCCGAGGCGCTCGAGCGCGCGCATCCGGAAGGTTCGCCGTGATTCCGGAGCTCGGTCAATTCGCGCTCGTTCTGGCATTGGGCTTGGCCCTGATTCAGGCGAGCCTGCCGTTGATCGGTGCCGCACAGGGGCGTGACGAGTGGATCGCGCTGGCGCGGCCAATGGCGGCCGGTCAGTTCGTGTTCGTTGCCGCGGCGTTTCTGATTCTGACGCACGCCTTCACGATCGACGACTTCAGCGTGCGCTACGTCGCGATGCATTCGAACACGGCACTGCCGTTCGCATACAAGGTCGCAGCCGTCTGGGGCGGTCACGAAGGCTCATTGTTGTTGTGGATGCTGATCTTGGCCGGTTGGACGCTCGCGGTCGCTGCAGCGAGCCGCTCCCTGCCGGAGGCTTATGCAGCGCGTGTCATCGGCGTGCTCGGTATCGTCAGCGTCGGTATCTTGTCGTTCATGCTGCTGACGTCGAACCCGTTCGATCGGCTGCTGCCAGCTGCCGTTGATGGCAACGACTTAAATCCACTGCTGCAAGACCCGGCATTCGCGATACACCCGCCGATGCTGTATCTGGGCTACGTTGGGTTCTCGGTACCGTTTGCATTTGCCGTCGCCGCACTTCTGACCGGCTCGCTCGACAAGCGCTGGGCGCGCTGGACGCGGCCGTGGACGCTTGGTGCGTGGCTGTTTCAGACGCTCGGTATCGCGCTTGGCAGCTGGTGGGCATATTACGAGCTCGGCTGGGGCGGCTGGTGGTTCTGGGATCCGGTCGAAAACGCATCGTTCATGCCGTGGCTCGCCGGCACCGCATTGATCCATTCGCTAGCCGTCACCGATCGGCGCGGCATCTTCAAGAGCTGGACGATCCTACTCGCGATTCTCGCGTTTTCGTTGAGCCTGCTCGGCACGTTTATCGTCCGCTCGGGATTGCTGACGTCGGTGCATGCGTTCGCGTCGGATCCCGAGCGCGGCTTGTTCATCCTGATGTTGTTGATGCTGATCACCGGTGGCGCGCTCGTGCTCTACGCGATGCGCGCGGGCCGCATGGAAGCCGAGGGCGGCTTCAAGCTCGTCTCGCGTGAGGCGTTCTTGCTGCTGAACAATATACTGCTCGTCGTCGCGACGGGGCTCGTGCTGGTAGGCACGCTGTATCCTATGGTTCTCGATGCGGCCGGGTACGGCACGGTCTCGGTTGGGCCGCCTTATTTCAATACGACGTTCTCGATTCCGATGCTGCCGCTCGTGCTATTGCTCGGGCTCGGCATGCATGCGAGCTGGCTCGGCATGCGCGGCGAGACGCTCGTGCGCAAACTCGTGCCGGCGGCGATCATTGCCGTGCTCGGCGGCATTGTCTTGACTGTCGTGGTTTCTCGCGGACTAGACAACGTTCTGACGCCTATCGGCATCATAGCGGGCCTCTGGGTCGTGATCGCGTCGTTCTGGGATCCGATCATGCGACTGGTTCGCCGTGAATCGCGCACGGTCCCGCTGAGTCGAGCGCAGTGGGGCATGATTGTCGCGCACGCGGGCGTCGGTCTCTTCGTGCTCGGTGTCACGGTTACATCGGCGTTCACGATCGAATCGGATCAAGCGATGGCGCCCGGCGACAGCGCGTCGATCGCCGGATTCGACTTCGAATTTCGCGGTGTGCGCGAAGTGGAAGGGCCGAATTACGATGCCTACGAAGCCGAGGTTGCCGTACGGCGCAACGGCTCGCCCGTCACTTTGCTCGCGCCGCAGAAGCGCGTTTATCGCGTGCAACGCAATCCGATGACCGAGGCAGCCATCGATCCAGCGCTGCGCCGCGATCTGTTCGTTGCGCTCGGCGAGCCGTTGGGCGGCAATGCGTGGAGCGTCCGCATCCAGTACCGACCCATGCTTCGATTCGTTTGGCTCGGCGCGCTCTTGATGGCACTCGGTGGCCTGCTTGCGGCAACGGATCGGCGCTACCGTGCCGAGCAACGGCAAGCGGCGGAGGTGACGCCCGGTCGCCTGGTCGGGAACACGGAGACTGCATGATGTGGCGCTATGCAATTCCGATCGTCATGTTCGTTGGGCTTGGAGCGTTGTTTCTGAACGGGCTCGATCGTGATACTCGCACGATCGTCTCGCCGTTTCTGGGCAAACCTGCGCCCGAGTTCGCGTTGCCGCAGCTCGAGGACCCGGAAGCGACGCTCAGCAACGCAACGTTCGGTGGGCGAACGTCGCTGCTGAACATCTGGGCGACCTGGTGCCCGGGTTGTCGGGACGAGCACCCGTTTCTCAACGAGCTGTCCGAGTCGAGCGGTGTGCCAATATACGGTCTCAACTGGAAGGATGACCGGGCGGTCGCATTGACCTGGCTCGATACGCTCGGCAACCCGTATACGGCATCAGGATACGATCCGGTCGGCGACGTCGGCATCGACTGGGGCGCTTATGCGGCCCCGGAAACGTTTTTGATCGGTCGTAACGGGACTGTTCTCTACAAGCACATCGCGCCGCTGACCCCAGCCGTATGGGAAACGGAGTTCGTGCCGCGGATTACCGAGGACTGTGGGAGCTATCCGTGCAAATGATCTCAGCGCTTCGGCTGCCGATCTGCATCGTCGCAGCGTTGTTTGCAACGACCGCGTTCGCGATTGGCCCCGAGGAACCGTTCGCCGACCCGGTGCTCGAAGCCGAGTACCAGGCTTTGATTCATGAAGTGCGTTGCCCGATGTGCCAGAACCAAACGATCGCCGATTCCACGGCACCGATCGCAGCGGATCTGAGACGCGAGCTGCGCGAGCTCATGGGCAACGGTGCGAGCCGTGACGAGGCAGCCCGGTTCCTCGTCGAGCGTTATGGTGATTTTGTGCTGTACCGGCCGCCGTTTCAGCCGACAACGTGGGCGCTATGGGGCGCTCCGATCTTGCTGAGCGCACTCGGCTTGCTCGTATTCGTGCGCACCGTGCGCGCGCGCAGCGCACAGCCACTTGACGAGGAACTGCCGCCGTCATGACGTTCTGGTTGGTCGCATCGCTGCTGCTCGTTGCGGCCGTCGGTTTTGTCGTCGCCCCGGCGTTTAGCCGACACGGCGCACTACGAATCCCGAATACTCACGTAATCGCCGCTGCGTTGCTCGTGCCGTTTTCGCTGGCGCTCTACAGCCACGTGACGACGTGGTCCGACAATCCGAACGCGAGCACGGAGCTGCCGGCTGTTACCGACATGATCGAGGGACTTGCCGAGCGTCTCGCAACGAACCCGAACGATCCTGATGGCTGGCGGCTGTTGGGACAGAGCTACTTCACGCTCGGCCGCTACGAAGAAGCGCGCGATGCGCTGCGTCAAGCGTGGCAGCACACACCGATCCCTGACGATGAGCTGCGCCTGGCGCTCGGCGAAACCGAGGCGCTCGTCGATCCCGAAAGCTTGCGTGGTGAGCCCGGCGCGCTGTTCGACGAGGTGCTACAGCACGATCCGACGAATCAGAAGGCGTTGTGGTGGGGTGGGTTTGCAGCGTTGCTGACCGAGCGCAACGATCTCGCTAGAGAACGGTGGTCGGCATTGCTAGACCTCGGTCCGCCGGAAGAAGTCGCGCAAATACTTCGCAATCAGTTACAGGCGCTCGGCGGCGCTATCGAGTCAGCGACGGCTGCGACTTCCGTATCTGCGAGCGTTAGCGGCGTGCGACTGCTGATCAGTGTCGCCGACGATCTGGATTCCGGCAATCTGGCCGACGCGAGCCTGTTCGTGTTTGCGCGCAGTCCGGGCGGTGGGCCACCGATCGCCGTACAGCGCCGCGCCGCGTCAGAGCTACCGGCGGACTTCAGGCTGACCGACGCGGACTCGATGACCGGGCAATCGCTCGCAAGTTTCGACACGGTGTCGATCGTCGCGCGTATTTCGCAGTCGGGGCAGGCTATCGAACAGCCTGGCGATCTCTACGGGCAGATCGAATACCGGCCTGGTCAGGATCTCGAGACGCAGCCGCTGCTGATCGATCAGGTCGTCCAATAGCGCGAAGGTCGGCGCTAACGAGGCGGGCCGCTGTGGAAGCGCAGCTCGGAGTCCGGGTCACAGACAAGCTTGGCTTCGAGCGCAAGAAAATAACTGACCCGATCACCACAGTCGGCATTTGCCGCGCGACGCGCGAGCCCGAGATAATCTTCGAAATGACGCGCTTCGGAGCGCAATAGCGAGCCGTAGAACTTTGCGAGCCGTGGCTCGTCGGCCTCGAGGCTTGGCAGCAACGAGAAGAATCGCTCGCACGATCGGGACTCGATGATCGCGCCGACGATCAACGTGTCGACTAAACGCTCCGGCTCCGTGCCGCGAATCTCAAAGTGCAGCTCGCGCGCGTAGCGCGATGCGCTGATCGTTGCGTAGTCGATGTTGCGCGCCACGAGTAGCTCTATGACTTGCTCGTAGTGCCGAAGCTCCTCGCGTGCGAGGCGCGATAGCTTGCGAAGCAGGCTCAGGCGTAAGTCAGAGTCGACTGAGTAACTGCCACGGCCGGCCGCGCCGTAGCGCGCAATTAGCGTCTGCGCCTGCTGCGCCGCGCGCAGCTCGAGCGCGGCATGATCGAGCAACAGTGTATCGATTTGGCCGATAGCCGCATCGATCCATGCGGCGGGCGTGCGGCATGACAAGAATTCCAGCACGGGCTCAACCCGTGCCGAATCAGCATGACGTGCGACAGCCGACCTCTCGGTCATCCAACTACATACCTACGGATCCCGGCCCTCGGCAATCGCGACCAGGATCTCGGCGGCGCGCTCGCAGTCGGCACGCGAGACGTCCAAGTGCGTTACCACGCGCATGCGGCGCACCCCGAACGGGAACAGCAACAGTCCGACCGCAAGAGCGCGCTCCGTAACGGTGTCAGCATCCGGAGCGCCTTCGAGCAGATCGAATACGACGATATTCGTCTGCACGGTGTCGAGATCGAGGCCGATCTGCGCGCAGTTGGCCAAGCGCTCGGCGATCAGCCGCGCGTTCGCGTGATCCTCGGTCAGGCGCTCGAGATTGTGCTCGAGGCCGTAGAGCCCACCGGCTGCGATGATGCCGGCTTGGCGCATCGCACCGCCGAACATGCGCCGATAGCGCACGCAGCGTGCGATCAGATCGCGCGGCCCGGCGAGTACCGAGCCCGCTGGCGCACCGAGTCCTTTCGACAGCGCAACCGAAATCAGGTCGAACGATTGCGCGAGCTTGGCGACTGTCGTACCGCTCGCGGCTGCCGCGTTCCAGAGCCGCGCGCCGTCGAGAAACGTCGCAATGTCGTGCGTCTTGGCTGCCGCGCAAATCGCTTCGACGTCGCCCTGCGGAAAGACGACGCCGCCGCCGCGGTTGTGCGTGTTCTCGACCTCGACGAGCGTCGTTGCCGGGTACAGGATGTGTCCGCGTGGTTTGATCGCGGTGACGAAGTCGTCCGCAGTAAAAAGACCGTTGCGTCCGATGACCGTGAACTGCGCGCCGGAGTTGGCCGCCGACGCGCCGGCTTCGTGCCAGACAGCGTGCGTCTCATCGCCGACGATGACGTCGTCACCCGGACGCGTCAGCGCCCGCAGTGCGACCTGATTCGCCATCGTCCCCGTCGGCAGCCACAGCGCCGCTTCCTGGCCGAGGATCTCGGCAACTCGCTCCTGCAGCGCGTTGATCGACGGGTCCTCGCCGTACTGATCGTCGCCGACAGGCGCGTTCGCCATGGCCTTGCGCATGCCGTCGCTCGGCCGCGTGACCGTATCGGAACGAAGGTCGATCGAGCGTGGGTCGGTCATGAGAACGCGAAAGATACCATGGACTTGCAGTGGAGCCGATGCGCGACCACACTCGG
>JAHEEN010000297.1 GCA_024640685.1 Rhodospirillaceae bacterium | reverse complement strand
GGGCCGGGCGAGCTTCCGACGCCGCGGTCCGACTTGACGATACGCCGGATCGATTCCAACCGGATGGCCGATTTTGCGGCGATCGTCGCACCCGCATTCGATATGACTGCGGCATCGCAGCCGGCGATTGCGACGTTGGCCGATTGCCCCGACTGGCACCCGTTTATGAGCTTTGCAGACGATCGGCCGGCAGGGACAGGTGGACTGTTTGTAAAGGACGGTTTCGGCTACCTAGATTGGGGGGCGACGCATCCGGATCTTCGACGCCGCGGTAGCCAGTCCGCAATTCTGAGCGCGCGGCTCGCGCTCGCGTTCGAGCTCGGCTGCTCTGCGGTCGTCACGATGACCGGCGAGGCCGTGCCGGGTGATCCGCAGCACTCTTACAGCAATATTCTCAGGGCGGGCTTCACCGAGGCCTATTTACGTGAAAATTGGATTCCGTCGGCGAGTTGATTGCACGACGGATACCTTTAATAGCGCGACTCGGAACCGACAGAGGTGCCGACATGCTCGAGTCAAAGACACTAAGCCGGCGAGGCTTCATCAGGAATACCACTGCGGCAGCGCTGACCGGCGCAGCCGGATCGCTGGCCACGGCGATACCGCAGGCTTCCGCACAGAACCGCGAAGAACGCCTAAGCATTCCGAAGCTCGCCGACGGCCGCTACGACTTCGACACGCCGTACGACCGGGGCGGCAGCAACTGCCGGCGCTGGGACCTGCCGGCGCGACTCTATCCGGACGGTGAGTTCAAGTACGGCATGGGTATCGCGTCGATGGACTTCGAGTGCCCGCCCGAGATTACCGGCGCGCTGCAGGATCGCGTCAGCCATCATTCGTGGGGCTATCTCGATAGCACCGACGAGCTGGTCGACGAGATCGTCGACTGGAACGAGCGGTATCACGGCCTCGACCTCGACGCTCGCATGATTACCATGTCGGACGGCGTCTACCCCGGCATCATCGCCGCGCTACGCTCGATCGTATCCGCCGGCGGCAAGGTGCTGCTGACGACACCGACGTACTCGGGTTTCTACGTCATGGCCAGTCAAGCCCGCGTGGATACGATCGATAGCCCGATGCGCTACGACAACGGTCGCTACGAGATCGACTGGGACGATCTGGAATTGAAAATGACGCCCGACGTCCGCGCAATGATTGTCTGCAACCCGCAGAATCCGACCGGCAATGTTTGGACCGAGGACGAGCTGCTGCGCATCGGCCGACTGTGCGTGGAGCGCAAAGTTGTTGTTCTGGCCGATGAGATTCACTCCGATTTCGTACGTCGCGGACACCGCTACGTGGCTTTTGCCGGCTTGCCCGATCGCGCCGTCGTCGAGAACAGCGTGTCGTTTAATGCGGTCAGCAAGACGTTCAACTTGGCAGGCATGCGCAACGGTTATTTCTACTCGAAGAGCCCCGAGCTGCTCGTGCGGGTCAACGAAGTCCATCGCGCGGATCTGAGCACGCTGGGTGTCGTCGCGAATATTGCCGCCTACCAGAACGGCCGGGAATGGTTCGAGCAGGTCAATGCGTATATCGACGACAATCACGCACTCGTCGAAGCGTTTGTCGCCGAGCACATGCCGACGGTCGGCAATACGCGCAACGAGGGCACGTTCATGACGTTCTTGGATTTCAGCCGCACGATGGCAGCGATTGGTGCGGATGAGCTCTACGCCGCCCACGATATGGCGACTCCCGAGCACTACTTCCGGGACTGGCTCGTAAAGGGTACCGGCGTGTTCTTGAATACAGGATCCGATTATGGCGCAGGCGGTGAGGGACACATGCGCATGAACATCGCATCGTCACGACAGGTGTTGCGTGGAGCGCTCGATGCGATGGCAGGCGCCGTCAACGCGGTCGTCTGACCAAGCTCGCTCGCGTTGCTAGGAGCCGATAGGCTGATCGACCGCCGTTGCCGCGACCTTGATGGCTTCCGATGAGCTACAAGCCGAAACCGTGAGCGCTGCCGGCTCGAACTCAAGCGCAAACGGTTGTAGGCGGCGCAACGCGCTCAGTCCGAGAATGTCACGGTCAGCGTTCGGCAAGACGACGGCTTCGACATCGCGCAAGACGCAGCCTTCACTCAGCGTAAGAGCCGACACTCGGTAGACCTTGGCCTCCATCACACGGCCGGCGGCCGTCGCACCACGGATCGTTCGTTCGAACGTCGTCGCCCCGCTGCGCTTCAGTTGCGCAAACGTGTCTCGCGACAGCACGACATAACTCGATCCGGTATCTACGAGCAGCTCCGATGCGACGTCATCGCCGAATACGCCGCGGACGTAGTAACCGCCCGACCCCTGTTGCCACATGGGCACAGAGACATCGCCGGTGATGTCCGCGTGGGCTGACACCGATAGAAGCGGAAGAGCGAGCAGAAGGGTTGTGGCGTAGCGAAGCATCTTGCCGTCCTCGAGTTTTGCTCAAAGACAAAGCAAGATTCACGCCATCTGATAAATATTCGATGATTCAATAGGATACGCTTTCGTTAGTCGGTAATAACCGAAATATTCGCCCTAAAATGGTGCGTTCCTCGGGCGCATTGCACTAAAATTGACCGTGCTTAGTACGAGGGCCGCGAAGGGTATTGCCGTGATCGACGGGCGCACCCAACGTCGTCATCGGCGACTGGCTCTAGGAACTGGGCCCGCGAACACGGGTCTAATATTGAGCCGTCCGATGTGCGGCAGCTTTGATCGGTAGGTAGGTGAGAAGAGGAATAGGATGATGACTGGGTTTCTGAAAGGATGTATTTCGACATTGGTTTTGACAGCCGCTTTTATGGCAGCCCCGAACGTATGGGCAGCCGACGATACGAGTACCGCCGCACCGTCGGGCGACAGGCTCGTTACCGAGTATCGGGGTCGTCCCCCATTCAAGCGTCGATTCGTATCCAGCGACGAAGTTGCAACGCTTGCGCGCTTCGAGGAGACGGAGTCACGACCCACGAGCGACACCGTGCGCGTCACGGATTACCGGGGTCGCCCGCCGTTCAAGCGAGAGATCGTTGCCGCGGACGAAGTAGCCGATTTGGCGAGATTCGAGGAAACGTCGTCCGACAATGACGAGCGTTCCAGACGTCGTGGCGCACCCGGCAAGCACACTTCGCGCCGATGAGCTGAAAACCGCTCAGCATTTTTCTCAGCACCGCCGCCCGTAAGGGCGGCGGTTGCGTTTCGGGG
>JAHEEN010000100.1 GCA_024640685.1 Rhodospirillaceae bacterium | reverse complement strand
TATACGTCGAATTCGTCGCCTACCTCAAATCCACCGATGTCTCCGAGCAGAGGGTAGAGCGTGCGATCCATAACTCGCATTGCGTGACACGCTACCCGTTCGCCGGTTAGCCCCCTCGATCGAGATCAACTCGTCGGGCAGCGCTGTGTCCAGTGGGCTCTTGGCACTGGTCGACCGTAGCCTCCCCGATTGGACTACAGGCTACCAGTTGATAGTGGTCGTGTCCGAGCAGGTGCTTGTCCCTGCTTCACAAACCTGGAAGCTGGTACTGCCTCCCCCCTTACCGAATGGACCGTCGTTGTATGCACCGTCGTTGAGTGTTGTAGCGACGACGGCACCGTCTCGATAGACATCGACAGATTCCGACGTGGCGCCGCTCCAGGTTAGATCAGCGTGCTTGTTTCCCTTGTCCTTGTAGCCGACGGCTGACAGCGAGATTTCACCGCTAGAGCCACCGCCCACGATTACGGTGATGCTGTCGGCACCAGTGCTTGATCCTGAATCGGTGACTTCTGCAGTGATCACGTGCGTGCCGTCGGAAAGCACGGCACTGAAGGAACCGCCGGCGCCGATCGAGCCAGCGAGATCAGAGCTCCAGGTAAGGCTTGCAGCAAGATCACCGTCCTCGTCGTCGGAGGCCAAGCCTGCGAAGGAGATTAACTCACCGGAGCCGAAGGAGGCCCCGTTCGATGGAGTGCTAATGGAAACCGATGGCGGAGAATTACCTGATGATTCCGTGAAGCTGCTCGTGAGATCGACCGACGGGAAGTTCGACCAGGCGTAGACGGCCACGTACCAGGTGCCGGCGCTAACCGCACCGGGAAACTCGCACAGTTCATTGCTGTCGGAAGTGAAGCCACCACAGTCGTACTCGCCGACGGGCTCGCTGCCCGCTGGCGGATTGGGATTCACTGCCGGCGAACTGCCGTGCCTGACATACAGGTCGGCATCACCGCCACTCTTGTTCCTGCCTTTAACGCGATTGCGCAACCGGAAACTGAGGTCAGTAGCGCTGGCCGGCACGTCGAGTGTCCAGCATTGCCACTCGCCGGCCGTGCCGCTAAAGGTACTGGTGGGCACACCGTTCGTCAGTAGTGGCGGATTTGTTTCGCAGACAGGTCCTGGTGGTGGTGTCGGCACACCCACTGCTGCGAATGCAGCCTCGATGTCGTCGAGCGCAAACTCCGGAAAGATCGGCGCGTGAGCTGGCGGAGGACCGTAGGGCCCCTCCGGATCAGTCACCGTCAGATACTCATAGGCGTCGAGCAGGCCCTGGTAGCCGGTATCGAACGTTTCGCTCGGATACCAGAAATACTGATTCGCCGTGGCAAACAGAACGAACGCGTTGTATACGTCCCAGCCCTCGGAATTCGCGAGCAGATAAAACGCCTTGTTGTAAACGCCGCTCGAATAGTGAACGTCCATGCCTTGGAAGTAGTCGCTGGCATGATCAATCGACACACCATCGTCAGGCGGATTGGCCATGTATCGCAGGGCTTCTCCTTCCACCTTGAAGATCTCCGCACCAACCAGGAAGTCGGTGATGCCGCGCAAATAATATTCAGCCGCCTCACCGGCAATATCGGAATACGATTCGTTGATTCCTCCCGATTGCCCCGAGTAGATCAAACCCGACGTTCGCTCCGTAAAGCCGTGGCTGACTTCATGCGATGCGACGTCAAGGCCGACGAGCGGGTAGAACCTGGTAAAACCGTCTCCAAATGTCATGGACGAGCCATTCCAGAACGCGTTTTCGTAGTTGTTGCCGTAATGCACTCGCATCATCAGCTGAAACGGCAACGGCGCTATGGCCATCCAGTCGCTGTACATATCGAACACGACGCCGCCGAAATAATGTGCGTCGTTCAGCGGGCTATTCGCTCCGTTGATCGTCTTGTGCGTATTCCGAATGCATCCGTAGGAGAACGCCGTCGAACCGGTCGTACCGTGGTTCAGGTCGACGGTTTTGACGTTATCGTTATCCATCGTGCAGCTAGAGCCGCTTTCAGTAACATCCAGGTGTCCGTAGTCAGTTCCGTATTCGTACGGTCCGGTTTTGAGATTTCCACCCGGACCAGTCCCGTCTGCATGCGTCAGCCCCTCGTATTCGAAAATCACCTCACCGGTGTGGGCGTCGACTATAAAGGTCGGTCGGCTCGGATCGCCGCCCCCGACAACGTCGGAGAAGAAGCTGACCGCAAACGCCAGACGTGGCGACTGCCCGTCCAGATAAATCACGAGCTCGGAAGATTCATTCTCATAGGTCCGGGCTGCCGCAATCGCGCGACGACTCTGCGCTAACGCTTGCATAGCATCCAACGCACCGTCGGCCGTCAGTGTCGGAATAGTGTTTGTCAGGTCCCGCGCGAGATCGCGGACTAGTCGTCCGCGAACATTCTGTACGCGCCCGAGACTGTCCCGGCTAATCGCGATGGCCTCACCCCAGACGGGCACACCGCGGAAAGTCTGACGATATCTGACATGCGATCCGCCACGTTGATCAACGTCCGCAGTCGCTATCTCGAAATCTCCTTCCTGCGAGAGACCAAACGCAGCTCTCAGGCTTTGCGAATTCTCAACTTGCTGATTGATCTGCGGCTGTCGTCTGACATCGACAACGTCCGCGGCATTCGCGTAACCAATACCGACAAGTGCCGTCAAGAATATGCCGGCTCGAAGGGGTCGCTGCATCATGATATTCCTCCGTGTCGTCACCGGATGAAGATCGTCCATCGTCTGGATAATCGGTGCGACAGAATCGTCTCGACTATTTGTTATCGTTTTTTCTCTAGATCGAGAAACTTTATTTTGCGACGAGTCTAACAGAAGGAATTAAGGTGAAAAATCTTACATAATCCATTGATTATTACTAACTATTGCGCTTCGACGGACAAACGTAAACTGGCGCCTCGAAGCACTTAACGTAACGGCAGCCATCTCCGCGATTTTGTCTCGTTTGGAACGGCGACCGCTATTGGACCCAGACGGTCAAGCATCGACCTGCGCCACACCCCACACAGCGAAGCTAGGCAGAGCGGAACAAAACCAGGTAACGCATGACAAGCAATTGGAGGACAGTCCCGGTTCTTCCGCGCAAAGACTAGACGCCAGTCACAGACTGGTTGTAACTGGCCGATTACAGTAGCCACGCTACTTTAATCGTGGCCACAAGGACGTGGCCTACTCGATAAACCATC
This sequence comes from Rhodospirillaceae bacterium, assembly GCA_024640685.1. GTDB lineage: Bacteria > Pseudomonadota > Gammaproteobacteria > Steroidobacterales > Rariloculaceae > JAHEEM01. Next base: position 7,995 of record JAHEEN010000100.1, on the reverse strand, counting down.
CGAAACCATCACGCAAGGACGCATGGAGACTCTTCAAGGCCTTTGGGTCGATCTAACTGTCGGCGTCCAGGAAAGCGAGCTAGCCCCGTCGTTTCGACAAAGCTGCAAGCTCACATACTGTTCGGGTGCCGAGCATCTCAAAGAGATATTCTCCCGTAGCAACAAGGCCTTCGATTTTGTATGTTTCGACTACGATTATCCCGATCGAAACGGACTACAACTAATTCGGTCCACCAAGGTTTCGAGACCTTCCTTGCCCATCGTGATGTTCACTGTTCAGCATTCCGAAGCGCTTTCTGTTTGGGCCTTTAGAACAAAGGTCTGGGATTATCTGGTCAAGCCCGTAGCGAACCAAGAAGCGGAGCGGTGTTTAGCTACGTTATTGCAGGTGTGTGCCCACAAAGAAGCTCAACCCATACGGAAGGTCATTTCTACGATGGACAAGATTCCTCAGGAAATCTTGTTCGCGCCCATCCCGGATGACTGCTCTTTGGCTCCCGCGTTGGAATACATAGAAAGAAACTTTCGAGCACCGATTAGAGCTGAAGACGTCGCAGCGAGTTGTGGGCTGAACCAGTTTCGATTTAGTCGCCTTTTCAAAGAAACCTTTGGCCTAACGTTTCAGAACTATCTGATTAACTATCGTCTAAGAGAGGCCTGTCGCCTTCTGGAGAATCCGCGGAGCGCGGTCGGTGATGTTGGATTCGCGGTCGGCTTTCAGGATCCCGCCTACTTTTCGCGAATATTCAAACAGAGATTAGGGCTAGCCCCTTCGGCTTTAGTCGGCCAAAAACCGTCGATAGCGATCGAGCAAGTATTTGAAGCTCTTCCGAAAATCGCACTTTGATGGAAGCCGCGCGACACTAGACAATTGCACAGCACCCATTCATGGGCATCGCTCTCTTTGATTTCGCCGTCTGCGTTCAGCTGCCAAATGTAAGTGCGTGGGAACTAAGTAGGCAAAAGGCTCAAATGTGAACTGCTCATAAGCAATCCGATTGAGAAACATTTAACCTAGGATTTCTCTGTTAAAGAAGCTCTTCGACTCCAGTTGCCCACGACAATAAAAGTCTCCTTGCGAGCCAGGCGTGGGCACACCTTCAGATTCACTTGGCAGCTTGCGGCTACGTCATACTAATAAGCCCAGACTCATGATTGCGCTGCCCGAGCGCCCGTTCCGAGTTCGTTTCGCCTCCTATCGCTGAAGCGAGCTAGTCCGCGCTATATACGGTAAACGCGCCCTTGGAAATGGGTATCGAACTAGGCCCTTCCGCAACAAAAACGGTACCGTCGCTAGCTACGGCAATCCCTTCACCAGCGGAGTAGTGATAGCCGCGCGTCTCGTCCGGATACCCCGGGATAAACGCTGTGATTCGGTCTTCGTCTAGAGGGCCTATGCGTACACCCGCGATCCAATTGACGTGCCTGATGGGGTCAGACTCGGAATCGATTGCGTAGACAGTATCGTCATCCGTGATGAAGATTCCGCTGATGCGGCCATAGCTGTAGCGAGATTCAAGATAGTTGCCGTCTAAGTCGAATAGCTCCAGGCGATGGTTGCCGCGATCCGTGACCCAGAGGCGGTTCTCTGAATCTATCTCCAGCGCATGAGGCGTACGAAAGTCGCCATGATCCGTGCCGAGCTGGCCCCATTCCCGGATGAAGGTGCCATCCGCAGCGAATTTCATGATGCGGCCTGTTTGACCAGCCTGCCTACCCTCTTCGAGGGCGGCGGCAGTTCGCATGTTCTGGCCATTATGGCCATCAGATACGAAGACACTGCCGTCGGCGGCGACAATGACGTCGTTCGGTCCATTGAAATGGGCACTGTCGTTTCCGGCCTGCCCCGCAACACCCAGACTCATCAATAGCTCGCCATCGGGGCTGAACTTGTGGACTTGCTGGCCCTTGGTGCCGCTCTCATTTGCGACGAGGTCCGTGACCCAGACGTTACCGTCGTAGTCCACATGGATTCCGTGGGGGAGAACCAATATGCCTGCACCGAAATTAGCCAGCACGTCCCCTGTGTTACGGTCAAACTTGAATATCGGATCTACCGGGTTGCTATCACAGTTCAGTGAGCCGCCGACGGCACCACCGCCACCACCGGCGCCGCAACGCTCATACCCCCAGATATGGCCATCGGTAGGATCGATGTCGATACCCGCCGTGTGGCCCCAAACCCGGCCGGCGGGCAATTCGCCCCACTCAGTCGTGACTACAGGATTCGGGTTAGGAAAACCTTCACCCGTGATGATATTTCCACTCGGCGACTCGCAACCTAGGAGAAACAGAAAAGCTCCAGGGATGGCCCATTTCATTGGATTAATAGACATGCAACTTCTCCAGCAAGAATTTTTTCTGACTACCACCGCAAGTTTGTAAGCCGTTAGCGGTTCACGCGATGGATCGTCGCCTCATCAAACAGCACTCCCTCTTGGTCTGTTCCATATCCCATGAGTGCGGACGTAAACAGTGCTCGGCTCCCCAGATCGATTACCATCGTCAGATAGTTGGGTACTTCTGGCATTTGCCAGACCACGATGTAACGGTCATCGCCAATCACCTTAGCGGTATATTCGAATCCTTCGCCCATTGCACCTTCATTGGCTCCGGCGACCCACTGAAATTTCAGCAATCCCTCGTAGAACGCCAGGATGACGCTCCCGCCGTCGGCATAGGTGTACTCGAGCTCCGTACCATCAAGCGCGTGGGAGTTGTTCTCTTGTGCTGCCACACAGCCCAAAGTGAGCGCGCCTACAATGTGAAGGCGATTAGGCTCTGTCTCATGTTCATTTTTCCCGTTAAACGAAGTCATTCTTTGAATCTTCGAGGCTACGGCCGCTTTCGAGTCAGTTGGAGACATCGATTCGGGCGACGCTAACGCATTTCTTAACGGTGAAGTCCGGCCAACTTGCCCGGTCGTTCACGTTCGAGAATATATCATCCGACCGTCTGCTTTGTGGCGGTGAATCACCGTTAATCTGCGTTAACGAAACGGTATTGTGTGAGCGTCGGGTTTCGCGGCTGTGGGCGGTCGCCAGGACTCGAGAGCGGAGAAATCGACCGTGTCAATGCGGCCAGGACCGGTCGTTCAGCAATATTTCGCCAGCAGCGTGTCCAAATGATTTGCGAAGCACTTTCTATCGCTCTGACTTAATGTCGGTGGTCCGCCCGTATCAATGCCGCTTGCGCGCAGAGTATCCATGAAATCTCTCATAGTAAGACGCGCTCGAATATCCTCCGATGTATACATCTCGCCGCGGGGACTGAGAGCGTACGCTCCCTTTTCGATTACTTCAGCGGCGAGAGGAATATCGCTAGTTACCACCAGATCGCCAGAGCTACATCTTTTTACTATCTCGTTGTCTGCGACATCGAAGCCTGCGCGGACTTGTACCATTTTAATCGATGGAGATTTTGGCACCGTCATGAACTGATTCGCTACAAGAGTAAGGTGTACTCCTGTTCGTATAGCTGCCCTGAATAGTATTTCTTTTATCACGACGGGACATGCATCCGCATCAACCCAAATTTGCATCAGCACTCACTAAGATCGTTTGAGACGCACAACTTTCATGACTTCAACTTCCATCCCCGCGACCTGTTCCAACTGCAAATAATAGGTGATATTGACTCGGGCACCTTTCAAACTTCGGTAGCGCTTCTTGCGTCTATATCGAAATGGAACGTCATATCCAGCCAACATTATTGTATTGAGTACCCAACCATCTGTTTCTCGCTGTACGTGACTCTCCACAGCGGCCATCTCGAGATGATTGAGCTGGCGATTTTTCTCTAGAAGTTTCTCTACGTCAGACTTCACAGATGATTTTGTTCTCTTGTTTGAGACCAATGCAAAAAAGAGGGCAGAACGCGCTTTCGGACACTTCCTGTCAATATGCTTACGCTCGGCAATATACAATCCGAGTGTCCACGTTATCTCCGTTACGCGACGTTAATGATCCAGACCCAGTCCAAACGACTGCTTTGGGGCAGCTTCGAGACATCGATTCGAGTCACGTTAACGGCTTCGTTAACGGGCAAATACGGCCGGGAGCAGACGCTGAACAGCCATCTCGCTTCACTTGGATCTTTTTGCCACCCCTTCGTCGGCAGAATTCGAAAACACCAAGTCCTGCACGACTGGTCGCCGACGCTTACGAGCCTTCTTCGACATCATGGCGCGCATAGACTCCCTCTTACCAAAGCACAACAATCGATCTTCGGGTTCGAGCGTCCTGTCAAGACGGGGATTAGGAATCACCTTTTCCCGGCGATACAACGTGAGCACATTGATATCCTTTTCTACGGTCATGCTATCTCGAATCGTCCGACCGATAAAACTTGATCCGATCGGAATATACAGCTCGCTGACACCATATCCCTTGCTAACGGCCAATCGTTGCCGGATGTCGATTTCCGGGAAATCCACCTGTGCGGCAATGTAGTCGATAATCGCGCCAGCGATATCGAGTTCGGTACATCCCTCGATTCCTTCCAGCCCGGGCGATGAGTTAACCTCCATAATCTGTGGGCCATCTCTTGCTTCAAGCATGTCGACGCCTGCAATCCGAAGGCCCAAGATTTGCGCAGCGCGGACTGCTGTTTCGCGATACTCGTCCGTGAGATCCACCGCCTCAGCAACGCCGCCCCGATGCACATTGCTGCGAAATTCCTGACCCTGTGCGACACGACGCATCGCTGCCACCACCTGATCTCCGATTACGAGAGCACGAATATCCTTTCCCTTGCTCTCGGCGACAAATTTTTGCACCAATACATTTTGTTTCTGGCTTTGAAGCAACTCAATGATGGCCTCTGCTGCTTTCGTAGACTCAGCTAAAAGCACGCCAATACCCTGCGTTCCCTCGATCAACTTGATAACAACCGGCGCGCCGCCAACACGCTCGATCGCTGGTAGCACATCGGCTTTGTCCTTGACGAAAGTCGTTCGTGGAATCCCTACGTGATGCCGACTCAAGACCTGCAGGCTGCGTAGCTTATCACGCGAATTGGAAATCCCGAGCGCAGTATTGGCACAGAAGACATCCATTTCCTGAAACTGCCGAACGACCGCTGTGCCGAAATACGTTATAGATGCACCAATTCGTGGCAACACAGCATCGTAATGACTCAATAATTTTTGACGATAGTAGAGGGTGGGCGCACCCCTCTGTAAATCGATTGCGAACTTTAGGGTATCGAGAATTTTAACTGTATGACCTCTCGCCAGCGCTGCTTCCTTCAAGCGCCGCGTACTATAGGACCTTGGTCCGCGAGAGAGAATCGCAAGTTTCATAAAATGCTCCCGATATTCGAGTTCGTTGACGAATGGATGACGAAACGGCTATTGCAAGCAGATGCTAACTTAAACAATGCTGGAGGGGCATCTGGTCGACTGAGAGGATCGTTACCTCTAGCCTCGGCTCTCCGAAGGCGACCGAGTAAATCTAGGTTGTTGTTATATGTATGCCAACTCGAGATTGCCGTGGACTCGACAACTCGACCGATTACGAGAGGTTCGGAATGATCCCGACAATTTCCCGGCGATGAGCCAACAGCGAACGTCTGCCGGACAAAACAGCCATGGAACGAAACTATTTTTTCCTGCTGCCCAGGGAGAGCTCGCGACATCCATTCCGCGAAGTCCGGATGCAACTGCCATCTTGCCCTGATCCTTAAAAAACTGTGTTCTCGCCAGTGCGGAATCCATCTTCGCGAGCAACTGGGCCTGACGAGTCGTCGCGCACGATTCGTCGAGCCGGCCATCGAGAAACAGAAGATAGGCTTCCTCCGTGTTACGAAGATAAGCGTTGCCAGAATAGCTAAACCACTGACAATTTCCGCAAGATTTACCGATTTTTTTAGCTGCAACCCGTCTCCCGAAAACTACGAAACTCGATGCATGCAGTTACCTAGCCTTCACTGCATGCCGAGCTGGCGCTTCCACAAATCCCAAGCGCGGAGAAAATCGCTTCCGGGCGCCTCCTCCTCGAACTCGAGATAGGTCACATCATCGCCCCGCGCAAGCGCCGCAGACTGGATTTCGGCGTTCTGCTCGAGCGCTATGCTCCAGCCGACGAGCAACGGCAACGTGCTCGCGGCAATGGCTACACCGTGGTTTCTCATCAGCACGACCGGCCGGTCCTTGAGCGCTGCGGCCAATGCCGCGCCACGCGCCGGCGTATCAACGAGAGCGCCGTTCGCCGTGCCGAAATCACGGTAGTCCCAGATCGGAATTCCATCGAGAAAGAACGCGGCTTGATGATAGACGGGCCTAAGCGGCGTCGTGCCGATGCCGAACGAAATCACTGTCGGCGAATGGTTGTGCACGACGGCACGAACGTCCGGGCGCACCTTATAGATCTCACCATGGATAAATCGCTCGAGATAGCTCCGTGGTGTCCCAGGCTCGACCGGATCGCTGTCGAGGTCGAGCACGACAATGTCCTCGGCCGTCACGAGCTCGGGAGCGATCGAGCGTGATACCAGATAGCGGTCGGGATTCGTCGGATGCCGCACACTGACATGACCGTAGCCGGGCAAAATTCCCTGCGCGGCAAGAATTCGATTGGCCGCGACGAGATCGTCGATGGCGGCGTCAAGCTCGGCGTCCTGCTGCGCCTCTGCCAGAACCGGCGCGGCCAGCATTAGCAGCAGGATACGTCTGATCGTTCTTGTCATTAGCATTCCCCCAAGTCGATACGCACCGATCTACGGCGTCACCGCCAACCGTTATCGGACGGCAATCGGGCGCACCGGCGAGCCGGTCGCTCCCTTGATCCGCAGTGTTAGATTCAAGAACAGAAATTCGTAAACTTCATCCGCAGCGATCTCGCTGAGCAACATGTTCTCGAGCATTCCAATCCCTTCCTCGAGAAACAGTATGTGGTGCACGTTACCGGGCTCGGTCGGCGGCATGATCTGCACGCAGCAGGAATCGCCACCGACCATCGAAACCCTGCGCGATACGAGCCAGCGCGCAACCTCGGGCCCTATCCCAGGCGAGCCTTCGTTGTCGCCGACACCGACGCGGCTGTCGTTGTAACGTGACGGATTGCCCCAATGCGCCGACCAACCGAAGTGGAACATCACGGCATCGCCCTGCTCGACCGACGTTTCGCTCATGCCTTGCCGCTCGAGAGCACCGCGCACGTCAGCCATCGTGACCATGTCACGGGGCCCGAGCACGTCCACGCCCTTGTAGCCGGCGATATCGATCAAGATACCGCGCGTGATGAACGGCTTCATGTGCTCGACGCCGAGCGCCTCGACGCCGCCTAGGCCGCGGTTCGTCCCGGTCAGGTCGTTCTCGGTAAAGCCGTTGTAGAACACCGGCTGAATCGAGCCGTCTGCCATGCGCAGCGTCGGGCCTTGATGCGACAGCGCATCGAATTGCGTGCCCATCTGACCGATGTAGCCGGTGAAGTAATCGCCGTGAACGACATTTTGGCCCTCGCGGTCGATAGGCCTCGCGGGTACGACGTTCAGGTAATACGGCCGCGACGTGTACTGCGGCATGCTCGCCTCGTACATATGACCGAGCTCGTAGGTCTGCCCTGTCCGAGGAATCTGCAGCGCCGACATGATTTTCTGCGGCGTCACGTAGTTCGATGCGCCGGCTTGATCGCCTGCGCCGTGAGGAGACGGCCACCATGGTCCCGCCTCGCGCGTCTGCGCAAATACCGAGGACATGCCCGCGACAACGACGCCGAAAGCAATCGTCGATGCAACGGTTCGAGCGGTGCGTCGATTCTTCATGGGTACCCCCTGTTATTGGTTGGATCGCAGCACATTCGGAGATTGTAAGCCATCGCAATCGATCGATGGCTCCGCCTACGATCGCGCTTCGGCAGCCATGTAATACGGCCACCACCAGCGAATCGTGATCGGCACGGCGACGTTCAGGAAAAACGCCGTGATCATCAACGTATAAAACGCCTCCGTCGGCAGAATCGCGTTCTGCACGTAGGCGATGTCCATGACCACGAA
>JAHEEN010000296.1 GCA_024640685.1 Rhodospirillaceae bacterium | reverse complement strand
CATGTTGACCATGACCGCGCCGTCCGCCTGACGCGCAATCACGCCTGTTTCCAACGTGACCTCATGGCCACCGTAAGCAAAACTCTTCGTAACTTTCACTATCCGATTCCTACCTTTACTGTGTCATCTCGGCCCAACCGAGATCACCTGTATCCAAAACGTTGCGGGACAAATTGCTTGAGAGAAAACCAGCGCAGCATGTGATGGGTGCCGCGAACTGTTTCCCCATAATGGCTCAGAGCCGGCAAGCCGGCTCTGAGAGAAAACTGAATAATGCGATCCTCAACGACGCAGCCCGAGCTGGCCTATTAGCTCTTGATATCGAGCTTGGTCGGTCTGCTTCAAGTAGTCCAAGAGCTTGCGACGGCGATTGACCATCCGCAGCAGCCCTCGCCGCGAATGATGGTCCTTCTTGTGACCGGAAAAATGCTCGGACAGCTGATCGATTCTGGCCGACAACAGCGCAACCTGGACCTCCGGTGACCCGGTATCCGTCGGACCGCGACGATAGGTTTCTAGGATCTCGGACTTCTTTTCCGACCTTAATGCCATTTCAAATCTACTCCGGGACCGGTTCGCGCCCCACCCGTTCCAGTCACGCCTGCCAGAAAGCGGCGTATTCTACCCTCAACGGCCGATCAGGACCAAGCGCCGAGCGCGGGAAATAGCCGCTGCGCGCGCAACTCTCCGGCTGGCGACACGTCGCCGATGCCGAGGAGGCCACCGTCCGGCACGTATAATCGTACCGAGCCTGCCGGCGCGGCAACTCCAAGGCTCACCCGCTGACCGCTCAGTAGCTGTTTCGCCGATTCTTGCTCGATGGCCAGCCGAGGCCACTGAGCGATACCACTGTCCACCGGCAGCAAATACGAATCGATAGCCCCTCGCGACTCCAGCTCGGCCGCTTCGAGCGCCTCGAGCGTTACCATTGACTCGGCATCGAACGCGCCAACGCCGATTCGTCGCAGCGACTGCACGTGCGCGACCGTACCCAATGCCACTGCGATGTCCTCGACAAGCGTTCGAACATACGTGCCCTTCGAGCAGCGCACGTCGAGCTCGAGGAAGGCATCGCCGACGTCTAGAATCGTCATCGCATGAATCGTGACGGTCCGCGGCTTGCGGTCGACCTCAACGCCCGCACGAGCTAGCTCGTACAGTCGGCGCCCCTCATGCTTGAGCGCGGAGTACATCGGCGGCACCTGCTCGATCTCACCGCGAAAGCGGTCGAGAACGCGCTCGAGGTCGTCGGGTGCCAAAATCGGTACTGGCGCTACGGACACGACTTCACCTTCGGCGTCACCGGTCGCGGTCGCCTCACCGAGGCGCGCCGTCACCGTATAGCGCTTATCGTCCGACAACATGTACTGCGTGAGCTTCGTCGCCTCGCCGAAACATATCGGCAACATGCCGGTCGCGAGCGGGTCCAAGCTGCCGGTATGACCGGCCTTCGTCGCCCGATACAGTCGCTTGACCTTCTGCAGCGCGCGATTGGAGCTCAAGCCCGCGGGCTTGTCCAACAACAACACCCCGTGGACGGCACGGCGCGACCCGGTCGAACGGCTCTGCATCGCGGCGTTGGCCAATGGCTCAGTCACCGTGCCCACCGTCATCGCCAGTAACGTCGTCAATCAGACGCGTGAGCTCGAGGCCGCGTTTCGCGGCCATATCCTTGACGAATCGCAGCTCCGGCACCCGGCGCAAGCGCACCGCGCGGCCGATTTTTGATCGAACGAAGCCACTCGCACGGCCAAGCGCTAGTTCGACATCCTGCGAATCGGCGTCGGGGTAGAGTGTATTGAAGTACAGGCGCGCGACGCCTAGATCCGCGCTAACCTCGACCTCGCTGATCCTGACATCCGCTAAACGCGGGTCGTTGATCTCGTGTACGAGCAGTTCGTTCACGAGGCGCTTCAGTTCGGCTGCGACGCGTAAATTTCTTGGGTTAGTACGCTGCATTCGCAGTTACCGAGTCACGATCTCTAGATCGATCGTGCTACCTCCGTGCGCTCGTAGCATTCGATCTGGTCGCCGACCTTGACATCGTTGTAGTTCTTTACGCCAATACCACACTCGGTACCTGCGCGAACCTCATTGACGTCATCCTTGAATCTCCGCAGCGACTCGAGCTCACCTTCGTAGATCACGACGTTATCGCGCAACACGCGAATCGGGCGCGTTTTGCGGACATGCCCATCGATAACCATGCAACCGGCAACGTTGCCGAATTTCGGAGATCGGAACACATCTCTGACCTCAGCAAGCCCGATGATCTGCTCCCTAATTTCCGGCTTGAGCAACCCGCTGACAGCGGCCTTCACGTCGTCGATGACTTCGTAAATGATGCTGTAGTAACGGACATCGACGCCGGTCTCTTTGATTGCGTATCGCGCGGACGCATCGGCGCGAACGTTGAAGCCAATGATGATCGCCTGTGACGCAGCGGCCAACTGTATATCTGACTCCGTGATACCGCCGACGCCGTGCGCAATGACGGCAACCTTGACTTCGTCGTTCGTCAGTCCCTCGAGCGCATCCTTGAGCGCCTCGGCACTGCCTTGAACGTCCGCCTTGACCATGAGCTGAACCGACGATATCTCATCATCGGCCATCCGACTGAACACGTCGTCGAGCTTCGCCGCTTGTTGCTGCGCAAGCTTAATGTCGCGCTCTTTGCCCTGCCTGAACTCGGCGACCTCTCGCGCTTTACGCTCATCGTCAACGACGAGGATGTCGTCGCCCGCCTGCGGAGTCCCGGACAAACCAAGGACGACAGCCGGCATCGATGGTCCGGCCGACTCGAGGGGTTGACCCGCCTCGTCGAACATCGCGCGGATGCGCCCATACTCCTGTCCAGCCAGCAGCGTATCGCCGACGGCGAGCCGACCTTTGCCGACGAGCACCGTCGCGACCGCACCGCGACCACGCTCGAGACTCCCTTCGAGAACGACGCCAGTCGCAGGCCCGGTATCGGCCGCCTTGAGGTCAAGCACCTCGGCTTGCAGCAGCACAGCTTCGAGCAATTTGTCGATGCCTTCGCCGGTCTTGGCCGAGATATTGACGAATAGGTTCTCGCCGCCCCACTCCTCGGGGATCACCTCGTGCGCAGTCAGCTCGTTGCGTACCCGATCCGGATCGGCGTCTTCCCGATCGATCTTGTTGACGGCGACGACGAGCGGCACTCCGGCCGCTTTTGCGTGATTGACCGCCT
>JAHEEN010000099.1 GCA_024640685.1 Rhodospirillaceae bacterium | reverse complement strand
GAGCCTTTCGAGCCCGACGAGCCGCACGTTCACCTCGGCATGATCGGTGTGATCCGAGAGGCCCAGGGCCAAGGGCACGCGCGCACGCTGCTCGAGGCTGTCCACGCGATGTCGCGCGCGGACCCGGAATCGAACGGCGTGTCGCTGACGACCGAAACACCGAAGAACCTGCCATTCTACGAGCACTTCGGCTACCGCATTCTCGGCCGCGGCGAGACCCCCGACGGCGGGCTCGTGACCTGGACGCTTTTCCGCGCCGACGAGCGCTGAGTTCCGGCCTGCAAGGCCGCCCGGGACTGCTGGTGCCGCCGCCGCCGCGGTGCTATGTTCGACGGACCGCGAAGAGCCGCCGTAGCGGCCCAGGGGGAACACGATGGCGACCATGATCCGCGTCGTAGCTGCAGTCTTTGCCGCAGCTTCGACACTATGTCTTCTACCGATCACCGCATCTGCGCAGAGCACGTTCACGCATGCGCACATACGCGTTCCGGAGCCGCAGCAAGCCGAGGCCGCAGCCTGGTATCACCGCGTGCTCGGCGGCGAGCCCGGCGAGCTCGGCCCCGGCCCCGGAATCCGACACCACAACGGCTTCGTGGGCACATTCCCGAACGAGGGCATGCCCGGCGACTCAGGCGAGAGCGTCTTGGACCACATCGGCATCAGCGTCCCCGACGTCGCGGCAACCGTCGAGCTTGCACGCTCGATGGGCGCGACGATTCGAGCAGAGCCGCGGCAAGGCGTCACGGGCCTCCCGATCGCCCAGATTACCGATCCTTGGGGCGGGCGTTTCGAACTCGTGCAGGATGATGTCAATTCCGGCATCAATCACGTGCATCTATTCGCATCCGACGCGGACGAGATGCGCGACTGGCTCGTCGAGGTCTTCGGCGGCGAGATCGACGAAGATCGCGGCCAAGGCCGCTTCCACGCGATCTTGTACGACGACTCGGTGTGGTTCCTCGTCTCGCAAGCCACGGACGGACGGCAAACGCACGCAAGCCGCTATCGCGCGATCGACCACATCGGCTTCATCGTGCCGTCACTTGCCGATTTCCGGGAGACGCTGATCAACTCAGGTTACGAGCCGTATCTCGAGCGGCCGAATCCGCCGGGCGGCGATTTGCTGTTTCTCGAAGGTCCGGATGGTCTGCACGTCGAGATGACGCAGCCCGCGCGCTGATCTATAGCACCCACGAAGAGGACGCTCCATGTTCCGCTACTCGTCAATACCGTTCGCGGCGACTGTGCTCGCCGCAGCCGGTGCGCTCGCTCAGTCGAGCGACTTTCGCCCCGTCGACGATGCGATGCTGCTCAATCCCGATCCGGCCGATTGGCTACAGCTGAACCGCACCTACGACCAGCATCGCCACAGCCCGCTCGACCAGATCAACACGGACAACGTCGACGAGCTGACACTCGCGTGGGCCCGCGGCATGCCGCTAGGCTCACAGGAGACGGTGCCGATCGTGCACGACGGTGTGCTCTACACCGTGCAACCGGGCGCCAGCGTCATTGCCGTCGATGCAACCACCGGCGATGAGATCTGGACGCACTACCGCAATTTCTCGCCCGAGGTGCAGCGCTCGCTCGGCCGCGCGGAGCTGTCGCGGACGAAGAGCATCGGCATCTACGGCGACGTCGTCGTTTATCCGGCGCCGGACGGCTTTCTCGTCGGGCTCGACGCCCGCACCGGCGAAGTTCGCTACGAGACGCGGATTTTCGATCCAGCGACGCAGACGGAGCACACCGGCGGCGTGCTGATCGCCGAAGGCAAGGCAATCACGAACCGCACATGCGAAGAGCGCGTCGGCTGCTTCATCGCCGCGCACGACGCACTGACCGGCGAGGAGCTCTGGAAGTTCTACAACACGGCAGCGCCGGGCACGCCGGACGGCGACACCTGGGGCGATCTGCCGACCGACTTGAGGATCGCGAGCTCGTGGGGCCTGCCCGGCTCCTACGATCCAGTGCGCCGCATGACGTTCTGGGGCATTGCGAATCCGAAGCCCTACACGCGCTTGTCGCGCCACGGCAGCGCCGAGGGCACGGCGACGACGGCACCCGCCGATCTCTACAGCAACTCGACCGTCGGGATCGACGCCGATACCGGCGAGCTCGTCTGGTACTACCAGCACAATCCGGGCGATGACTGGGATCTCGATCACCTGCACGAACGCACGTTGATCACAACGCCGGTCAATCCGGATCCGGCAGCCGTCAAGTGGATCAACCCGGCCATTGATCGCGGCGAGGAGCGCGACATCGTCGTCGACGTCGGCGAAGGCGGCGGCGTCTTCGCGCTCGATCGCATGACGGGCGAGTTCCTGTGGGCGATGCCGTTCCCCTACGACATCCCCGAATTTCACATCTCGAACATCAATGTCGAGACCGGTCGGACCGAGATCAACCGCGAGCGTTTGTTCGTGCAGGACGGCGATCGCGTGCTCGTCTGCTATCACAACACGCGCAGCTTCTGGTCGACGGCCTACGACCCCGATAAGAACGCGCTTTACGTGCCGTTTCACGACGCTTGCCTCGACATGACCGCCAACGAGGGCGCCGCCAGCGGCTACGGCCCGCGAAACGGTGTGCTGCGCCCGGGTCTCGACCTCGAGGATTACACCGGCATCGCGAAAATCGACATGGAAACCGGGCGCTGGGATCGCATCCATTCGCAGGCCGCGCCCGGCAACGGCAGCGCGCTCGTCACAGCCGGCAACCTTCTTTTCTGGGGCGACATGGCACGGCGCTTCCGCGCGTTCGACTCCGACACCGGCGAGATCCTCTGGGAGACGATTCTCGGCGGCATCGTGCAAACGAGCACAATCACGTATGCCGTCGACGGGCGCCAGTACGTGCTCGTCATGACCGGCAACGCGCAATCGGGCACGGCGACACCGTCGGCAATCAGCGGTGTCTCGACGGTCATGGGTCACAACACGATCTATGCGTTTGCGCTGCGGTGATATTCGCGACTACGAATACAACGAGGCTCGCCATGTCTACAGCTAAACTGCTCACCGCATTCGGTTTCGTCGCACTTGCGTCGACGACAATCGCCGACGCGCAAGTACTCGATCCGATCCCCGAGCCGATCGTCCACCGCGGATTGACCGTGCGCATCGACGACGTCGTGCGACTGCCGCGCACGCTGGGCCTGCTGCACGCGAGCCAGGACGTCAATCCGGCCGGCTATGCGCGCGTCAGCTTCGTGCGCGACGCCCCGGATGGGCGGCGGTTTGCGAACGATCAGCGCGGCTTTTTGTATCAGCTGCACGACGACGGCAAATCGACGATCTACGCGGACTTCGCGGCTGCGTTCCCGTACGCGGTCTACAACCGTCTGGAGAGCGGCTTCATCGGGTTTGAGTTCCATCCCGAGTTCGAGGACAACGGGCTGTTCTACACAGTCCATGGCGAATGGGCGTTCTCGAATCCGCGCAAGCCGGATTTCATTCCGCCAGGGTACGACGAATCGGACGTCACGCATCACAACGTCGTGACCGAATGGCGCGCCGGCAATCCACAGGCTGCGACATTCAACGGCACGCGGCGCGAGCTGTTTCGATTCGCGCACGTCGTTGCGAACATGTCGCACCCGTTCGGCTACGTCGGCTTCAACCCGACGGCCGAGCCCGGCGATGCCGACTACGGCTTGCTGTACACGAGCGGCAGCGACCTGGGCTTTAGCAACGGCGGCGGACCGAACTCGATGAACCCGACCGCGACACAGCGTCTCGATTCCGTGATCACGGCAATTTTGCGCATCGACCCGCGTAGCCCTAGCGAATCGGGCGGACGCAAGGGACTCGGCGACTATACGATCCCACCGGGGAATCCATTCGCCGGTGATGGCAACCCGAATACGCTCGATGAGATTTACGCCTACGGCTTTCGTAATGCACATCGCCTGTCATGGGATGCTAGCGACGGCACGATGTTCGCGAACGACATCGGCATGAACAACATCGAGGAGGTCAACATCGTTCACGCCGGGCGCAACTACGGCTGGATGGCGCGCGAAGGCCTCTGGGAAAACGGCCGCTATCGGCCCGGCGGCGAGCTGAATCAGCTTTTCGCGCTACCGGACAGCGTGCTCGATGCGCCCAACGGCGACGAGTTCACGTATCCCGTTGCGATGTACGATCACAATGAGGGCCGCGCGATCAGCGGCGGTTTTGCATATCACGGACAGATCGAGCAACTGCGCGGTAAGTACGTGTTCGGCGAGCTGCAGCGCGGCCGGCTGTTCGCCGCCGACCTCGATGCGCTGAAAGCGGCCGACGACGGCGTGCCGCGGACCGTCGCGCCGATAGAAGAGATTCAACTGTATGTCGTCGGCGCCGACGGCGAGCGAGAGTACGTGACGTTCCGCGAGCTCATCGAGCGCACTAACGGCGCGCAGACTCCGAGAGCCGACTTGCATTTGAGCGCAAGTGCGGACGGTGAGATCTTCGTGACTTCGCGCCAAGATGGCATGATTCGCATGCTCGTGCCGGACTGAGCTATGCAATCGCTTCGCAAGCGTTTCTCGGTTCGCACGCTCGCAGTCGCGACGCTGCTCTCGGTGTCTGCGCTGCCCGTCGGTCATGCCGACGCGCAAACGTCACGCGAGTACCGTCTCGAAGCGGGCGGCAACCGTCATACGTTGGCGCTGAAGGAAGTGCAGCGCCCGCAACCCGGCGCCGGCGAAGTCCTCGTGCGCGTGCGCGCCGTATCGCTGAATCATCGCGATCTGTACGTGCTCGAGCGACCCGGCACGATCGGGCAAATACCGATCTCCGACGGCGCCGGCGACGTCGTCGCCGTCGGCCCAGGCGTCACCGAGTTCGCCGTTGGCGACCGCGTCGCCGGCACGTTTTTCGCCGATTGGACCGGCGGCAGCCGCACGCGCGCAGCGATGGCGACGGCGCGCGGCGGCGGCGTCGACGGCATGCTCGCCGAATTCGTCGTCAGCCATGAGAACGGTCTCGTCGCCGTGCCGGAGTACTTGAGCTACGAGGAGGCCGCAACGCTACCGTGCGCCGCCGTTACCGCGTGGCGGGCGCTATTCACCGACGGCGAGCTCGCGGCCGGCGAGACCGTGTTGCTCGAAGGCACCGGCGGCGTCTCGATCTTTGGCTTGCAGCTCGCGGCAGCTGCGGGCGCGCGGCCGATCATCACGAGCTCGAGCGATGCGAAGCTCGCGAAAGCGCGCGCGCTCGGTGCGTTCGGCACCGTCAACTACCGTACGAAATCCGACTGGCAACTCGAAGTGCGCGCATTGACCGACGATCAGGGTGTCGATCACGTGCTAGACGTCGTTGGCGGTGAGACGTTGAACCGCGCGATCGAGGCGCTGGCCTACGACGGCCACGTCGCGATCATCGGCGGCTTGGCGGGCCAGGAGACGGCACTACCGGTGCAGAGCTTGCCGGACGGCAGCTCGGTCACGGCGATTTTTGTCGGCTCGCGAGACGACTTCGAGGCGATGAACGCGTTCATGACCCAGCACGAGATCCATCCAGTCATCGATCGCGTGTTCCCGTTCGAAGATGCCGCCGCTGCTTACGACTACATGGACAGCGGCGCGCACATGGGCAAAATCGTCATTACGCTCTGACGTCGGTCGAACGGCGAGCGGCTAGGGGGTTATCAAAACCTGCGGCCGCCTTGAGTCTGCTGCTGGAACGGGCTCGAACGCGCGACACGCTCTTGAATGCGCTGCTGCAGGAACGCCTGCTGCTCGAACAAGCTCGAGCTCGGTAGCAGCAACACCTCGGCACCGGGCTCAAGGCCCTCGAGAATCTCGCTGTACTCGAGGTCGGTCAGCCCAGTCTTGACGGCCGTCGGCACCGGTTGGCCGTTCTCGAGAGCAACGACCCAGTACTCGCCGCCGAACTCGTAGCTCGTGTCCTGAGCTTTGCGCCCGCGCCCTGCGCCACCGCCACCGGAGCCTCGCTCCCGCGCGGCCCGCGCCTGCGCAAGCACGATCTCCTCCTCGACAGTCAGCGGCTCGCCGCTGCCGCGCTTCGCGATCAATGCCTGAAGATCGAACCCGGCATCGTTCGCCCCGCCCGACGACGCCGCGCCGCCATAGTCACCGAGCTGCTCGCGAACCGCGGACTCGGGGAGCCCCAGCATCATTGCCGTCGCCGCGATATCTTCCGTGACCCGCAACGCCATCGTCGGCACGACCGATACTGCCTCGCGACTCGCGATCTGAATCTCAACCTCGGCGTTCATGCCGGGCTTTAGCAGCTCACCGCGATTCTCGAGGCGAATCAGCACGGCGAACCGCGTGACGTTCTGGTCCAAGATCGCCTGTGGCTCGATTTTCAGCACCTCGCCATCGAACGGCTGATTCGGATACGCGGCGACGATCACGCGCGTCGACATGCCGGGCCGTATCTTGCCGATATCGACCTCGTCGACGAGCGTACGCACCTGTACGGACGTCAGATCCGCCATTCGCAGCAGCACGGTGCCGCCGGCCACGTCGCGCGTCGGCGAAGAAATCACGTTGCCCGGCTCGACGAAGCGCTCGATGATCGTACCGCTGATCGGCGCGCGGACCTCGGTGTCGTCCATTGCGATGCGCGCATTCTCGAGCGCAACCTCCTTGCCGATCACGTCGGCCTGCGAGTTCGCATACTCGAGCTGACTCTGCTCGAAATCCGTCTGCGTCAGCGTGCCGGTCTCGTAGAGCGTTTCGGCGCGCGTCATCTGCGTCTCGGCAATGCCGCGACGGGCACGCGCAGCAACGAGCGCGGCCTCCGCCTCGGCCAGCTGATTGCGAGGTGTGCGCTGGTCGATCTCGACAAGCAAGAAGCCTTCGTCGACGACATCGCCGGTCTCGGCATGGATTGCGAGAATCTCACCCGACGCTTTGGATTTGACTTCGACGAGCACCTCGGGCTCGACGATCCCAGCCGCATCGACCGTGACCTCGATCGGCCGCGTTTCAACTGGCACGCTGTCGTAGACCGGCGCAACCGCTTCTGGCTCCGGCGCTGGCTCGGTACAAGCGACGGCCAATAACGCCGTCGTGGCTATCCACAGAGCTCGCACGTTCAATGACTCCGGCTCGAGCGGCGCTCGTCGCTCTCGATGATACCGTCACGCAACACAATCTGCCGCTCCGCATGGGCCGCGATTTCCGGCTCGTGCGTGACGACGATGATCGTGTGGCCCGCGGCATGCAGTTCGTCGAACAGCGCCATGATCTCGACGCTCGTCGCCGTATCGAGATTTCCGGTTGGCTCGTCCGCGAGCAGGATGCTCGGCTCGGTCACGAGCGCGCGCGCGACGGCAACGCGCTGGCGCTGGCCGCCCGACATTTCGCTCGGTCGATGGCTCATCCGGTCTCCCAAGCCGACGCGCTCGAGCGACGCGCGCGCGCGCTGCAATCGATCCTTGCGCCGGACGCCCGCATAGATCAGCGGTGTCTCGACGTTGTGCAGCGCATTCGCACGCGGTAGCAGATTGAAGGTCTGAAACACGAACCCGACTTCCTTGTTCCGTGTGCGTGCAAGCTCGCGGTCGCTCATTTCCGATACCAGTGTGCCGTTCAGCCAATACTCCCCGCCATCCGGCGTGTCGAGAAGGCCGATCAGATTCATCAGCGTCGATTTGCCGGAGCCGGACGGGCCCATGATCGCGACGTACTCGCCGCGCTGGATCGCGAGATCGACACCTCGCAGCGCGTGGATGATCTCGCCACCCATCTCGTAACGCCGCTCGAGCTTCTTTGTCGTTATCAGTGCTTCAGGTGTTGTCGTCGTCATAGGCGAACCTACGGCCGCCGCCACGGCCGAGCCTCGCATGGCGGCAGCGACTAGGGCGCCGAGCCTGCCTGACTCAGGCGCCGATAGTAATCGGCAACGGCTTGCTGATACGCCTCTGCAACCTGGATGGGCGCCTCGGTGCGCACGCCGGTCTCGCCGGCGCCATCGCCTTCGGCGATGAGCTCGAGCTCTAGCTTCTCGATTAGGCTCAACATCTCGAGGTACTCTTGCTCGATCAGCTCGGGATTGCCGGTCAAGCCACTGCGAAGCTCGGCACCGAGCCGACGCAATGCTTCGAGCTCCTCAGCCGTCAAGCCCTCGGTGCGCAGCTCGCTACCGAGCGCAATGACTTGGGCACCGGCGTCCTCGAGCTGGTCCTCGAGCTCCGCGCGCAGGTTCGGATCGTATGTGGCAAGCCCGCGTGGATCCCAAGCGCCGAGGCCGCGCGCGGAGCGGTCATAGAAGCCGCCGCCGCGAGCACCGCCAGCCCGATCGTTGCCGTAAGCGCCGCCAGCGGCTTGCTGGCCGCCTGCCTGCGCCGCTTGTCCGGGCTGACCCTGCTGGCCGGGTTGACCTTGCTGATCTTGCTGGCCTTGCTGACCTTGCTGACCTTGCTGACCTTGCTGACCTTGCTGACCGGGTTGGCCCTGTTGGCCCTGTTGGCCGGGCTGTCCTTGTTGTCCTGGCTGCGACGTCGGCAACGCATTGGCGAGGTCACGGCGCAGGTTCTGCAGCTCCGCGACGAGCTGCTCGGTCGGGTCGAACTCGGGCTCGGTGCCTTCGCGCGCCTCGCGCATTGCGGTTGCAAGGGCCTCCTCGGTCGCCTCGCGCAAGTCGTCGAGCGCCGTCGTCGTCACGCCCTCGAGCGCCGCGGCTTCGGTCGCCGAGCCCCGACGGATGCGATACGCCGCCGTCGACAGCCGCGCACCGACCTGCGCACGCTGCAGGTCGCCGAGCGCCTCCTGCAGCTCATCGCTCGCGGTCGGCGTTTGATTGTCGAACTGCTGCGCGACGCGTTGAATGTCGGCTTGCAGTGCCTCGAGCTCCTCGGCCATCGTCCACTTGCGCTCGGAGAGCTCGAAAGCATCTTCGGGCGACAGCGGATTGACCATGAAGCCCTGGTCCTCGCGCGCCGCGAGCGCTGCGCGCGCGGCGCGCTGCAGCTCCGTTTCGGTCTCGCGCTGCTCCTCGAACAAAGCGTCGGAGCGCTCGGCGAGATCCGAAAACGCGGCCTCGGCCGCAGCCTGGCGCCCTGCCGTCATTTGCTCGAGCGCGCGGTCCAGTTGCCGCCGCGCCTCCTCGATTGCGCGACTGATTTGCTCGGGCGTCATGTCGCCTTCGGCTTGTTGGCCCTGACCACTCGCGCGGTCCATCGCCTGCAGCGCATTCTCGAGCTGCTCTAGCGCCTCGGTCGTACTCTGCTGGCCCTGCGCACCGCCGTTTGCCGAGGCCTGCTGCGAGCCCGGTTGTCCGGGCTGGCCTTGCTGCTGGCCTTGTTGACCCTGCTGGCCTTCCTGGCCCTGTTCTTGCTGCTGGCCCTGCTGTTGATTGGCCGCCTGACGCTGCAGCTGCTCGAGCTGACGACGCAGCTCCTCGGTCTCGCGCCGCAGCTGCTCTTGTTGCCAACGCTCTTGCTCGGTCAGCTCACGCCGGTTCGCTTGCCGCGACAAATTTTCCTGACGACGCGCGAGCTCCTGAAGCTTCTGGATCGCCTCGTCAACGGCTTGCTCTTCCTGGTTACCCTCGAACGCGACCGGGCCCTCGGTCTCGTACTGATTCTTCTCGAGATCCATCTCGAGCTCGAACAGCTCGGCGAGATCACGGCCGGCGAAGCCGCCGCCACCACCGCCACCGCCTTGCTGAAACGCGACCTGGATGTCGGTGAACACCGATTCCGCACGCAGTAAGTGCTGCAGCGCCGCCTGCTCGGACGGCACGGCATCGTTGAACTCGGTCCCGGCCAACTGCTCGGCGGCCGGATCCATTGCGTCAGCCGCGGCCTCGAGCGCTTGCACGAACGTCTGAATTTGCTCGTCGACGCTCGTCAGCTGGCGCGCACGCGTTCGCGATGCGAGCGTTCGCGCTTGCTCGGCCAACGTGCGCTGCAGCTCCGCGAGCAATGCACCGTTGTCCTCGACCTGCTGCTCGTCCTGGAAGCCGGTCTGCTCGTCTTGCTCGCGAATCAGATTCCACGTCGCGACGAGGATTTCTTTCTGGCGCTGCGAAATCTCGTTCTGCGGGCCGCCACCGCCGCCGCCACCACCACCGCCGCCTTGCATCGACTGCGAGAAGCTGCGGTCGAACGGCTGCACCTCGACGAAGTACAGATCGGTGCGCGTCGATGCATCGCGATCGTAGGCTTCGACGTAGTAAGAAATGACGTCGCCCGGTTGCAGCGCCGTCTCGGTCGGCCCCTCGGGTTCGTCCTCGGCATCCACAGGCTCATCGTCTTCGGCCAACGGGTCGAGCGTAGGTGCGTTGATGATGTCGAATAGCGCGGGCTGCGAGCCGGTCGAACCGCCCGTCGTCAGAGGCACGCGCTCGGTGCGCATTTCCTCAAGGTACAAAACTTCCTCGGCCAATGCGTAGTCGCCATCGGTCGCAAGCGACGCAACTTGCCATTCGCCGCCGTTGATCGCGTAGTTGAGCTCGAGCCGGTCGATGCTGAAGTCGTCGGTCGCCTCGACGCGCACGAGCACTTCCTCGACGTTGCTAGCGCGCCAGTCACGGCCCGGCTTGACGACCTCGACGACCGGGCGATTGTCTTCCTGGACGTCGATAAAGTAGTTGTCCGTCAGCTGCACGGGGGCATCGTTGAACAACGTCGCGATGTGGTACTCGCCCTCTTCCTCGACCGTCAGCACGGCCGTCGCGGTCGCGCCGGCCGCCGTCATCGTCACCGAGTCGCCGTTTACGACGAGCGAAGCGTCGGCGAGCGGCCGATCGGTCGTGATCTCGACCTCGACCTGCGTGCCCGCTACGGCTTCGATATCGCCGCCGGGGTCCTCAGTCGCCTCATCGCGCCGCGTCCACTGCGGATAGTGATACGTCAGGCGAATGTTGCTGACGCGCGGCAGGTCGACGACCTCGATCTCGAATTCCTCACTGCGCACGCCCGCGGCCTCGACGTAGTAGCGCAATGGCTGGCGAATACCGAAGAATCGAAACGCGAAGTCGTTGCCGCCGCTCTCGTCCATGACTGCAGCTTCCCAGTCACGGCCCTCGAACAATGCGTAGACCGTCGCCTCGGTCGGGTCGAAGCCCTCGGCCGTAGCCTCGATCAACAAATCGCCACCGCGACGAACCGCGCCATCGCCGGGCGTCACGGCCATCCGCTGCGGTGGCAGTGTGTCGGACAGCGCCCATCCGGCCCAGAGATGCCGCACGCCGTAGCGCCAGTTGTCGGGACCGAACGCCGCGAACCAAACGAGCGCAACGAGTGCCAGGCCCGCGATGACACCGGGTGCGGAGATCTCCCAACCGCGAACCTTGAGCTTGACCGGAATACGGCGTGCGAGCTTCAGAGCGTCCTCGGCAAGCAAGCCGAGAAA
>JAHEEN010000295.1 GCA_024640685.1 Rhodospirillaceae bacterium | reverse complement strand
AGCGGTCATACGAGAGAAGTCCATCCCCCGTAGCACGGATGTCCGCTGCCGCAGCTTGGCCCGACCTCCCGAATCGTCCCACGAGCTGAATGACCGGCCAGAAGTGAATAGAGTCCCGGCGTTAACCAACGTTTACGGCCGCAAGCTTCGTGAGCGTCGAGTATCGAACACTGCCGGGTCTGTTTAAGTGAACCGATGCTAAATGACTATCTGTTCGAGATTGCTATCGAGACAACATGCTGGCTGCTGTCGCTAATTGCTCCGTTCCGCAGGATCAAAGCCCCGCCCGAGCTTCTATGGAACGTGTTTGCTATCTGCTGCGCCTTTCTATTCGCGCTCGCAATCGATGAGGTTCTCGTGTTTCCCGCCGAGCGGCTTGACGCTGCTATCAGTAGTTGGCAAGAGGCTATCGGGCAGCTATCCCCGTGGGTGGTTTTGTCATTCTATCTTGTCTTGGCGGATCTAGGTCTCTATTGGGCGCATCGAATACTGCACACGCGTATTCTGTGGCCAACTCACGCATTCCACCATTCTCCTAGACATGTAAACGTTCTGGCCGGACTACGCGCATCGCCGATACATATTCTCGTGCTGTTCCTCCCTTTAGTGGCTGCGTACCGGATCTTCCCTTTTCCGGACATCGGCCAATATGCCCTCGTAATTTTCTTGGTCGAGATATCGAATCAACATTATATTCATTCGAACATCTACTTTCCGATGACGCGGCAACTCGAAAAACTTTTCGTGACACCACGTATGCATATTGTTCATCACAGCGCGAGAAAAGAGCACTCCAATAGCAACTTCGGATTTGTGTTCTCTGTATGGGACAGAATCTTTGGCACGTTCACCGACCCAGATTCGGTTCCTCTGGACGATAAGTTGGGTTTAGATTATGAGGACAAAAATTGGCGAATGCTGATTGGGCTCCCCCGATCTGAGCCGCACTGCGAGGGAGAACTCTCTGCTGGCTAAAGCGCTTCGAAGTCGTCGACGTTCTCACGTTCGCCGACGTTCACGACAGGTCAAAATATAAGCGTTGGAATTAAGAAAACATGGTGCCGGTGGACGGATTCGAACCGCCGACCCACGCATTACGAATGCGTTGCTCTACCAACTGAGCTACACCGGCAACAAAGATTACTCCTGCATGAACATGCGCGTGTCAGCGCACCGCCGGAGCCGCGCGAGATTGTACCCGGAATCGCACTCAATTTGTGCCCTAACCGCCAACAAATACGAGGCCGCCCCCGCACCCCGGTCACGATCCGATCGGCACACTCCAGCAGGTGAGCAAGATCAGGCCCGCCGTGAAGGATAGTTATTTCGTGGCCGGAATGCGCGAGTGGCAGCTTACGAACGTCCAGACAGACGACGCCCGGATGCAAGCCGCGACCATCAGCGTATCGCGGGTTGCGGATCCGAAAATTCGACGTCAGTTTACGTTCGCTAACGGCGAGAGTCGGCTCCAAAACGGAATCTCAAGTGATAACTTCCGGGGATCGATCTGATGGCTTAAGTTGCCGGTAGCAGACTGCTTGGAGTTATAGTTGAAGGGTCCGCGTCCATGAATGACGTTAGAAGGACACCTTCATGACTAAGCATCTAATTACGTTTTCACTCCTGGGCGTAGCCATTGTCTTATACGGCATAGGCTTGAGCCCGGCGGCGAACATTTTCGTGGTCCTTGGCTTGCTGGCTGAAACCCTATTCTGGTTTCGAGTGGGCCGGCTGTTCCGGCGCCGCGACTGACTTTGGCTCCCGGCTATCCGATCCCATTAGGAATATCCTTAACGCAGCGAGATTATCGGCCTGCCTCTCACTCGAAAGCGGCCGAACCATTCAGAATCAAGTCGCTATAGTGGATTAACGAGGACTGCGCGTCTTCAAGTGCGGACCGAGCACCTTCGACGCATCGTAACGATTCCTGTTGTTGCCCCGACGGACAGACCACAAAAAATTGGCTTAGTAACCGAGTCACCGCGATTGGGGCCGCTGAGAAGCGCGCTTCAGCGCGAGTGGCCCAAACCGAACCTCGCACGATACAGATCCAAATGCTTCCGGCATAATCAGCGGATGCCCAAATTTTCGATCCGCCGCGCGGTCGCCCGCGATGCGCAAGACGTGGCCGATTGTATTGACGCTGCATACTCGATCTACGCCGATCGAATCGACGATCTGCCGGCGGTATCGGAAGCCGTTGCTGAGGCAATTGAACACAAGCGTGTTTGGGTCGCGGAGACGCAGCGAGTCGCCGGCGCACTGATTCTCGTGCCGAGTGAGAATTATCTGGTTCTAGAGAACGTCGCCGTTCGTCCTGACTGCACCGGCAGCGGGCTCGGGCGCGCATTGATCGAACAAGCGGAAAAAGACTGTCGAGAGCTCAGCCTACGCGAGATTCGTCTGAGCACGCACGCAGACATGCCGGAGAATGTCGCGATCTACACGCGACTTGGCTGGAGTGAGACGGGACGCGCGGGCAACAAAGTACACATGAGCAAGGCCATTTAACTGCCGGTCTCAGGCCCCTTCGGCACTTCACGGTCGATCGGGGTAGACTCGGTACCTATGACCGGCGCGCTCCGATCCCGGCATCACGAACGACCGACAACTCGAACGGAGAACACCCGCATGTTGCTTCGAACCATCCTGAAGACAGCGGCCCTAGCACTGACTGCAATGGCCGCTCACGCTCAGTCCGGCGATACGCTCGATATCTACGTCCTCGACACCGAAGGCGGCGAGGCCGTGTTCTACGTCGCTCCGACCGGCGAGGCCATGCTCTACGATACCGGTCGCCCGGAGACGTTCGACCGCATCCTAACGGTCGTCGAGGAAACCCAGATTCCGGTGCTCGATCTCGTCATCGTCTCGCACTACCACGGTGACCACGTCGGCGGGGCGGCGCAGCTGCCGTCGCTGCCCGTTCGCAACATTCGCCAGATCCTCGATCACGGCGCGTATACGACCGAGCTGCAGCCGAACCAGCGTGCAGGATTCGAAGCCTATCTACCGATACGCGGCATTGCCAAAGCGCGCCGCGCAATCCCCGGCGAGACTGTGTCGTTCGGTGACGTCGATGTGCATATAGTCGCATCGTCGGGCGAGTTCATCGGCACACCATTGCCGGGCGCCGGCGCGCGTAACCCCTACTGCGGCAACCACGTGCCGAAGACCGACCTGCGCGCCGTCGAGAACGACGAGGTTGTCTCGATCGTCGTGCGCTTTGGCGAGTTCA
>JAHEEN010000294.1 GCA_024640685.1 Rhodospirillaceae bacterium | reverse complement strand
GCATCGATGGTCGGGCCACTGACGCCGCGGGTCGTCGACGAGTGGACGAAGCTGCTCGTCACGCGCTTAGAGCAGTTGCGGGAGTTTTATCCGAGCCGGCTCAGTCGCCTCCAAGAGCAGAGCCGCGAATAACCCGCGCTACCATGCCCGAGCGAGCTAGCTTGCCCAATTGTCAGATCGTCGAACGCACGCGCGCAACGCAGTCCGGGCGCGTCGCGGGCTCGTACCCGAGAAAAGAACCGCGGGCTAGATGATGATCGCCCGTGTGTTATCCATGGCACTAACGCTCGTGCCGATGGCGCTTCTCGGCCAAGCGCCGGGCAACGACGGCGACTGGGCGACCTACAACCGCGATCTGGCCGGCACGCGCTACTCGCCGCTTGCCGACATCGACGTCGACAACGTCGCTTCGCTAGAGCCGATCTGGTCCTATTCGCTAGTTCCGCATCCGTCGACGGATACTTTGACCGGCGGTTATCAGTTCACGCCGCTCGTCATCGACGGGCGGATGTACGTCGCAGGTGCCGACCACGTTGCCGCGCTCGATGCGGCGACCGGCGAGGAGCTTTGGCGGTTCGCGATGCGCGACGGCTTGGTGCCGTCGCGGCGCGGGCTAGCCTACTGGCCCGGCGATGGTGATCTCGGGCCGACCGTCGCATTGACCGCCGGCCGGGCGCTGGTCCGCATTCTGCCGAACAATCAAACCTCCTCGCTGCAGGTGCTGCCGTTCGCCTATTTCGGCGCGCCGGTCGTGTTCGAGAATCTGCTGATTTTGGGTTCCAACACACCGCCGGGCAGCGTGCGCGCGCTCGACGTGCGCGACGGTTCGGAGGTCTGGGCGTTCAGTTCGATTCCCGAGCCGGGTGAGCCGGGCCGCGACTCCTGGGGGGCTGATGTCGATCCGGGCGACTCGCGGGCGTTTCACTGGGCGTTCTCGTTCACGATCGACGTCGAGCGCGAGCTCGTGTTCGCTGCATTCGAAAGCGCCGGGCCGTCGGACTACTTCGGCGCCGATCGTCCCGGTGATAATCTCTATGCCGACTCCATCGTCGCGCTGGATGTGCGGACCGGCGAGCGGCGCTGGCACTTCCAGACGGTCCATCATGACCTTTGGGACTTCGATTTGCCGGCCGCACCGACGCTGCTCGACGTCGACATCGACGGCGAGCGCGTGCCGATCCTCGCGCTCGCCGGCAAAACCGGTTTTGTCTACATAGTGAATCGCGAGACCGGCGAGCCCGTTTTCGGCATCGAGGAGCGCGCCGTGCCACAAAGCAACGTGCCCGGTGAGCAGAGCGCGCCAACTCAGCCGATACCGATCAAGCCGCCACCGATCGCGAAGGTCGCGTTCTCCGAGGCCGACATCGTGACCGCGGCCGATACGACCGACGCGCATGCCGCGTTTTGTCGTCGCATCTACGAGGAGAGTGGCGGATTTTTCAACGCTGGGCCGTATACGCCGTATATGCGCAGGCAGGCGGACGCCGGTATCGCATCGACGATTGTATTTCCGGGCTCTATCGGCGGCGCGAACTGGGGCGGCATGGCCGCCGATCCGAGTTTGGGTTACTTGTTCGTCAACGTCATGAACGAGGGCAGCTTCGGCTGGATGCAGGAGCGCTCCGATCTGCCCGGCGCGTACGTTCGCACGAGCATCCATGGGCCGCTGTCGCGTTTCTGGTGGAATGAGACGCCGTCGAATACGCCCGGCAACGTGCTCGGCGGAGGCGAGGGCGCATGGCCGTGCAACAAGCCGCCATGGGCTGAGCTCGTCGCGATCGATGGCGCGACGGGCGATATCGTCTGGCGCGTGCCACTCGGCCGCACTGACGAGCTGCCTGAGGATCGCCGCGAAACCGGGCGGCTCGGCATGGGCGGTCCGATCGTCACGGCCGGCGGGCTCGTATTCATCGGCGCGACCAACGATCGTCGTTTCAGGGCGTTCGACGCCCGCACCGGCGAGGAGCTGTGGTCGGCGCTTCTGCCGATGAGCGCCTATGCAGTGCCAGTCACGTATCGCGCGGGCGACGGCAAGCAGTACGTTGCAATCGTCGCGGCGGCAGCGTCGGCGTTGGACGATGCTAGCCCGGCCGACGCGCAGCAGCTGATCGTCTTCGGTCTGGAATAAAAAAACGGCGCCTCGAATGAGGCGCCGTCGTCAAGGTTACGAAAAGTACTTAGTCTGGTTACTCACCGAAGCGAGCGACGAACTCCAGGCCCCACCAGTCCGGACGACCGTAGGCGGCAATGTTGACGCCTGAACGACCGGCTTCGCAGAACGTGATGTAACGCTCGTCACCGATGTTGTTACCGAACAGCGATGCTTCCCAGTTGCCGGCGGCAGGCACGTACGTCAAACGTGTTCTAAACCGCTGGTAGCTGTCCTGGAAGCACGGCGTCGTGTCGGTCAACAGCGTATTCGGCTCCCACTCGTACTCACCCTGCGCGTACATGCCGATCTGGCCCGTCAACGCGCCGCCGTTGCCCAGCTGCCACGTATGGCCAACCGACGCATTGATCGTCCAGTCCGGCTGACGATCGACGATGCGTTGGTTCGACAGATCCAGCCGCGGACCGGTCGGGTTTTGCGGATCGAGCGTCGTGAAGTCGGAGTACTCGTTCTCGAGCCAGCCGAGATCGAACGTGATGAAGCCGCCGTCCCACGGGCTCGCTCGGAGCTCGAGCTCGATACCGTAGATGTCCACGGTTCCCGCGTTCGACGTGATCTCGACGGTTGGATCGGGTCCGAAACGTCCGTCTGGATTGTCCAGATTGACTGCTTCCTGCTTGTCCGTGTAGTCCATGAAGAAGATGTCCGCGTTCAAGCGCAGACGCCCTCCGGCGAACGCACCCTTGAAGCCGACCTCGTAGTTCGTGACGAACTCGGGACCGTAGCCGCGGAGCTCTTCGAGCGCCGGGTTCGCAACGGTGTTGAGCTCGTCGTTGAAGCTACCGGTCAAGAAGCCCTCGGAGATCAGGAAGTACACCATACCCGAGTCCATCGTATCGCCGGGGGCGAGGCTACGTGAGAGGCTGACCATCGGCGTGATCTCGTCGAACGTCGCATCGCCTTCGCCGAAGAAGCCGAAGTCCATGAGGCTCGACCAGTTCATCGACGGCGTCGGCTGACAGTGGGTATTCAGACCCAGCCAGTTACACGAGTTTTGCGCGCTGAACTCGACGATGTTGAACTTGCGGCGGTCCTCGGTCCAGCGGGCGCCGACCTCGAAAGCCCAGTCGTCGTT
>JAHEEN010000293.1 GCA_024640685.1 Rhodospirillaceae bacterium | reverse complement strand
GAAGCTCGTGCGAGCGCATCCAGACGACGACGCCACCGAGAATGCCCGAGATGCCGGTGATCCGCCCGAGCAGCAGCAACATCATTGCGCTCGCAGCGCCAATCAGCGCGCCACCGGCGAGGCCTCCGATCCAGTTTGCATTCTCAAGCATTCGCAGCAGCCCTCAACATCATTCGCCCACTGCCGCCTCGCGGCGCCGACATGGTAAACGAGATCGACGGCTAGACGTCAGCTCGACGCCGTAACGCGACTCAGCGAACCTCCGATGCCTCGAGTGATTCGAGCGTCTGCGGCGGCTGCTTCCTGGGCGATGAGACATCGACGCCGATCAGCAGCTCGGGAATTCGAGCCGAAGCGCCATCGTAAAAACCACACGCCGTATCTTCGAGCTCGCGGGGATTGCGGAACGTGCCGAAAATCATGTCGAGAACCGGCAGATCAGCATAGTTGTAACGATGCACGCCCCGCCCGTGGTGGATGTTGTGACTCTCCGGCCGCTGAATCACGTACCCGAGCCAGTGCGGCGTCGCGATGTTCGCATGCTGAAACATCGCGTTGAACGTCAGAAAGACGGCCGCAAGCACGCCAGCCTCGACACCAAGGCCTAATAGCGGAAAGAAAACGAGACTCATCCAGGTTGTAAATAATGCAGCATCGAGTGGATGCTGATAGAACGCGCCGAACGCATCGAGACTCTCGGCGCTGTGGTGCATCTGGTGGCTCGCACGCCAAAGCCAATCCCACTCGTGCGCGAAGCGGTGGTACCAGTAGTGAGCGAGCTCGTAAACGAGCACGCCGAGCACCGCACCCGTCACCATTCCCAATCCGCTTAGATCGAACAGGCTTCGTTCGCCAAACACATTCCCCCAAAACGCCGCGACTTCGCCCGAAAACAGCACGATCGCAACGGTCACGGCGAGACCGCGCAAGCGCCAATAGCGCGGCTTGGCGTAGTCGCGCGCTGCGAACGCGAAGTCCAACAGCAAAAATGCCGGTATCAGGCCCAATGCGAGCCATTCGAGTACTTGCACCATCGTCTTCTCCCCTTTGTTGAATCGGAATAGTTACATACCGATTGGTATGTTCTGTGCGACTCTACGACTTTGCCATGAGCTCGTCAATACCTTTTAGTATGTTTTCTGATCAAAATAAACATTGTATTAACAGTCATTTAGCCGACACTACCGGCTGGAAAATCCGCGAGAATATGCTTTAGATACCGGAACGTATGCTAGGATTCACCAATGGCGACAAAAGGGGCGGACACGCGTGCGCGAATCCTAGATGCGGCGCACGCGATGATTCTCGAGCAAGGCTACGCGGGGCTGTCGATCGACGGTCTGATCGGCAGCGTCGGCCTGACGAAGGGCGCATTCTTTCACCATTTCAAAAACAAGCAGGCGCTCGCTAGGAGCCTGATCCGCCGACATGCCGACGAGAGTGTCGCGCTGCTGCAAACGCATGTCGCCCGGGCCGAAAAGCTCAGCAGTGATCCGCTGCAGCGACTGTTGATCTTCGTGGGCCTCTACGAGGAAATGTTCGAGGACCTCGATGAGCCGTTTCCCGGCTGCCTGTTCGCGTCTTACATCTACGAGCTTGGCCAGTTCGATGCGGACACAACCAAGGTAACGACCGAGGAGTTCGTACTGTCACGACAGGAGATCTCGCGAATGCTCGCTGCGGTAGAGGCCACTTACCCGCCATCGGTGCCAATCGATCGCAACGCGCTTGCCGATGCGTTTCAAGCAATTTTCGAAGGCGCGTTCATTCTTTCGAAGGCGTTGCGGGAACCTCAATTAATCGCGGCGCAGCTACGCATGTACAAGACCTGTCTGGAGGCGATCTACTCGCAACGGTGACGGGCCGTGCGTTGCGGGGCATTGAACTCTTGCGGACGACCCCCCATCTAAGACTATAGTGCCGCCGCGCAGCTAGCTCGATTCGACGACGGTTGGCGGCGACAGGACAGCGAGAGGATGCAAACATGCGTGTAACGAGTCTCGGAATCGGCTTCTCAATGGCGCTTGCGACGGCGGTCGCGTTCGGTCACCACGGCGACGCAGGCCGTTTCGAGACGGAGGTCTCGACGATCACCGGTAACGTCGTCGCACTACAGCTGATCAACCCGCATGCTGCCGTGTTGATTACGGCGCCTGACGAAGCTGGCAACACCGTCACCTGGCATGTCGAGATGGAAGCGCCGCAGCGACTTCAGCGCGAGTTCGGCTGGGATCGCAACACGCTGAAACCCGGCACGTCGATTACCGTCACCGGACGGCGCATCAAAAGCGGTGCACCGAACATCAACGTGACCGAGCGCGCTCGAATCTTGCTGACGGACTCGTGCGAAGAGATCTATCACTCGCGCGATCTCGAGCCGCTGGCTGGGCCCGCAGCGAGCTGCTGACTACCGGTTATCTCGCCGCAGCGAGCTCCGTATAGATCCAGCGAACCGTTTCGGCAACCGTCAGACGGCCGTCGCGCCACTGAAATCCCCGGCTCGGATCCGACGCGACGACCTCCTCCATCGATAGGCCCGCATCGATGCCGTCCTGTATCCGGTCGCGAACCGTCGCCATGATGTCGCGCACCTCGACCAGGTCGTCACGCGACGAGAGCACGCCGTGACCGGGCACGATGCGCGTATCGTCATCGATCAAGTCCAGTACGAAATCCGACGCACGTATGAGTCCTTCGTAGGAACCGCCGTTGTTGCGATCGAAAATCGGCTGGCCGCGACTGCGATAGATGTCGCCCATGTGAATGACGTTGGAATCGCGGAAGAACACGAGCGAGTCACCGTCCGTATGCGCCGGCGGCGCATGGATGACGTCGATTTGCTCACCGCCGAGATGAAACGTCATCGAGTCGGAGAACGTCACGACCGGCAGCGCCGCATCGCCGAACGCTTGCCAGCGCGTCTCGATCATCTCGATATAGTGGTTCGAGGCCAGCGTGCGCCTCACGTTCTCGTGCGCGATCAGCAGTACGCCCGCGGGCCCCCAGGCATAGTTGCCGCCGGTGTGGTCGCCGTGAAAATGCGTATTGATCAGGAACCGCACGGGCTCGTCGCTCAGCGTGCGAATCTCGGCCTGAATCCGCGCGGTCAGCGGCGCGAACTGCCCGTCGACGAGAAACACGCCGTCATCGCCGACGAACACGCCGAGATTGCCGCCGGCGCCCCTGAGCATGTGCACGCGCCCGGCGACGT
Organism: Rhodospirillaceae bacterium; assembly: GCA_024640685.1. GTDB lineage: Bacteria > Pseudomonadota > Gammaproteobacteria > Steroidobacterales > Rariloculaceae > JAHEEM01. Next base: position 49 of record JAHEEN010000293.1, on the reverse strand, counting down.
GCGTGAGCCCGAGCTCGACGGCATCGTAATCGACGCCGAAGCCGTTGCC
>JAHEEN010000098.1:2793-11456 GCA_024640685.1 Rhodospirillaceae bacterium | reverse complement strand
GCGCAGTTCGGCTTCTCGGTCGAGAAGAACGGCATAACGTTCAGGCGTGTGCGCACGCAGTTCATCGCGGCGCTCGCGGCGCCGGACGCGAAATCGGGCGACAACGCGCATCTCTGGGGCTTGTGGCGCGAGGATCCCGGTCCGCGCGGCGTGCGGCTCGACGCGTTCGAGCAACTGCTGGCGGCGCGCGGCGTCGCACCCGCCCAATGGCAGTTCGACGGTGAGGAATGGTGGCTCGAAGAGCATGGGCTGATCATGGAGAAGCCCGAGTTCCCGCTGCCGCCGGGTAAGTACCTAGTCACTGGCGATCGGAGCATGACGACCGTGCTGAGCGTCGGCTTGCGCGAGGCCAACGGCAGTCAGATGTGGTCGCTGGCCGATGACGCGACGGTCTACGACGTCACGCATTTGCGCTGCCGATCCGCACGCTACACCCCGGCCGGCGGCGGTGACGGTTGCGCGCCGTCGGCGGCACACGGTCGCGATTTTCCGGTCACGCCCGGCGCAGAGATGCCGCCTGTAGCGGGCTGCGACAAGCAGGATTATGCGGTCTTGTTCGTGCTCGGCATCGCTCAACACTCGGGATGATCCCGAGACCGCTCGATAACAACAGAGCAACCAACGAGAAGCGCCGCTCGCGACGCGTGGTTGCCGCAAGGGGGCAGCATGATTCTCGGTCAGATCGATAGAACGCTGCGTTTCGCCGCTGGCGCCGGCCTCGTCATGGTCGTCAGCACGCTGGGGTCGACGGCCGCGGCACACCATTCCCGCGTCGAGTACGTCGGCGGCGAGATTCACGAGGTCGAAGGCGAGGTGGTGCGCCTCGTCTGGCGCAATCCGCACGTCATGATCGTCGTGCGCGAGACGCAGCCCGATGGCAGCACCGTCGATTGGATCCTCGAGGGCCCCGGCGCCGGCACGGCCGCGCGCGACGGCGTTCGTGGCGCCAACGTTGCGGTCGGCGATCATGTGCGCGCGGCCGGCAATCGATCGGATCGGCGCGACACCTGGTTACGGCTTGCGAACGTGCTCGGGCCCGACGGCACCGAGCTCGTGTTGACGAGCAGCGGCCCGCGCTGGTCGGAGGACTTCCTCGGCAGAGGTCAAGAGCCCGAGACCGAGGCTGTCGCCGCGCAGGGTGCGTCCGACGGCATCTTCCGCGTCTGGGTCTACACCGACCCGACCCCGTACGTAATCGACGAGCTGCCGCCGCTGAACGCCGAGGCGATGGCGGCTTACGAGGCCTACGATCCGTTGCGCGACGACCCGGCGCTCGAGTGCGACATGCCCGGCATGCCGCGCATCATGACGATCACCGGCACGCGACCGTTCGAGTTCGTCCGCCGCGGCGACGACATTGCCATCAATGCGCAGAACTTCAACGGCAGGCGGCTGATTCACATGGACGGCGGCCCGGTGCCGGCTGACGTCGAGGCGACGCCGACGGGCTACTCGACGGGGCGCTGGGAGGGGGGCACGCTCGTCGTCAGGACGACGCACATCAGCTATCCGTTCTTCGACCTGCCGCCGTGGTGGGGCGTGCCGCAAACCGAGGCAATGGAGCTCGTCGAGAGATTCACGCTCGAGGGTGACGTGCTGTACTACGACTTCTGGGCTAACGATCCGACGCTGTTCACGCAGCCGATCGACAAGCCGCGCGTGCTGCGCTGGCACTCGGAACCGGGATTGAGCGTCGAGCAAGACACCTGCGTTCCGTACTACGCCGAAGAATGACCAATGAGCGAGTCACTGTCGGCCATACTCGTTACCGGCGTCTCCGTCGGCATCCTCGCGACGATCACGATGGACATCTGGTCGTTGTTCGCCAAGCACGTCTTGCGTTGGCCGACGGCCGACTGGGCGATGGCGGGCCGTTGGTTCGGACACATGGCCCGTGGCGTCTTTGCCCATGAATCGATACATGCGGCTGAGCCGATCGCGCACGAGCGCATCGTCGGTTGGATCGGGCACTACGTTACGGGCATCGGCTACGGTATCGCGTACATCGCGATCGTCCGGCTCGTGCTCGAGACCGATCCGACATTCGTCTCTGCGTTGACGTTCGGCGTCGTCACGCTGGTCGCGCCGTGGCTCATCATGCAGCCGTCGATGGGCGCAGGCGCGTTCGCATCGCGTACGCCACAACCGGGACGGATCCGGACCGTCAACGTGTCGGTCCACGTCATTTTCGGCGTCGCGCTGTACGGCGGTTGGTTGCTGCTACCTTGAAAACTGGCTGACGCGCTCAGCGTCGCCGCATCGAGAACCCGACGCCGGCGCCCGTTGCAACGGCGACGGCGAGCAGCGTCAACACCATCAACGAGGCACGCGGTGAGTAGGCGTCGCGATTGAAGTTGCCGCTGATGCCGGGCACGGCCCATAGATCGCCATCGCCGCGACCGACGACGAGCTGCGCCTTCATGCCTTTCTCCATGTGCTGCGTCAGATCGCAGTGCACGAGGTACGTCCGCGAATCGCTAGGGACGATCAACGATCCCGTCTGGCTTTCGCCGCCGTTGGCCTCGAGATGAAACATGCCGCCGGGATACAGATAACGCGGTAGGCCGTGCACCATCCACTGATGGCGCACCTGATCGTCGTTGACGAACGTGACGGTCACGCGACTGCAAGGCTCGACGCGCAGTTCGTGCTCGCTATAGCCGAAGATGTTTCCCGGGAAGCCCGCGGCGTACTCGGCACCCGCATAAATCGTGAACGCGTGCTCGGCGGCAATTTGCTCGCAGTCGCGCGGCAGCGCGGTCGCGTCGGCATTCATCATCATGCCGTGATGCTGCGACATGTCGTGAGTGGCCTCGACGCCCTGTGCAACGCCGTCGACCGCGACGAGCGCGGCAATGCCGCCGACGACGGCTCGGAGGCGCCCAATCACTACGATTGTCTCCGCCGTGACGTGACTGACAGCGCAGCGATCGCGCTCAGGCACGCGGCCAGCACGATTAGCCGGACGAACAACGAGTAGTCGCGGCCCGGATCGCCGAACAGATCCGGCGCGTAGCTGCGCCAAACCGGCACGGTTTTGCGGTAGTACTCGGCCGAGAAGTACGGCGCGAAGCTCACGCCTTGCGTCATCGGCCAGCCGTCGTCACTGAGGTAGTCCTCGTAGACGATCGCCGAAATGTGGCCGCCCGGCCCGATGCCGTCGGTCGTGATCGCGCGATAGCCGTGATCGTGAAACAACCAGACGCCCGGGCCATAGGAATGCAAGCCGTCGTCTGTCGTATCGAGCAGCAAATCCAGCCGCTGTGCGGAGTCCAATGTCACGACGTCGCGCAACTCCTGACTTGCGGCATCGACCTCGATGCCGTCGCGATGCGTCACCGTGACCCGGTGGCCGTGCGTGTGCAAACCAACTGAATCCATGCCGCCGTTGACGACGCGCAGTTTGACGCGCTCATCGGGCGCGACGACGACGAGTGAATCGCGAAACGTGTACGGGAACGATCGCCCGTTGAGCAAGAAGAAGTCCGTCGTGGCATCGGTGATGTCGTAATCGCGATGCATCGATGCGGTAATCAGGCGTGGATCGTTAAAGCGCTGCACGCGATCGTTCAAATCGGAATCGATGTCCATGTAGTGCAAGTCGTATTCGCGGTCGTAGGCTTCGCGGACGGCTTCGGAGCGGGCCCTAACCAAGCCAGCACCGACGTTCAACGTTTGCAGCCAGTTGTTCGGCCGATTCTCCTCGACGATGAATAGTCCCTGCAGGCCCATCATGACGTGCACGTGCGGCTGCACGTGGCAGTGATAAAACGCCGTGCCCGCTTCGCGCGGCTGCACCTCGTAGGTTCGCGCAGCGCCTGGCATGACCGGCAGCTCGCTCGCAATCGGCGTGCCGTCGTTGCCTTCGCCGGTCACGTCGACAAACGGATGGTCGACGCCGTGCAGATGCACAGTGTGCGGCATGTAATGGCCGTTCTCGAGCGTCACGCGGATCGTATCGCCTTGCTCGACGCGGATTGCAGGCGACGGTAGCCTCAGTTGCCGGCGCGCGCGCAGCGACTCGAAATTCTCGGTGGCCATGCCGACGTACTTCGGTGCGAACGCCCACAAGCCCGGCTGAATGCCGGGGGCGATCGCATATTGCGTCGCGGGCTCCGGCAACTCCGGCGAGCCGCCGTTGAGCTCGACGATCTCCAAGCGAATGTGAATCTCGTCGGGGTCGCCGTCGCCATCGAGGTCGCGGCCTTTCTCGACGGCGTCGCTCGTCAGACCGCTGGCCGCGAGCGTTTCGGCGGAGACGTTGTTCGTGCCGCGAACGAATGCGGCGACGGCGTTCGGGTCGTCGCTCTCGCAGGTCGGCGACGCATCGATAGTGACGCCGTCAATAATCTGCGCGGCGCGTAAACCTGCCGGGCTCTCCGGGCATGCGATCTCCGCGTCGATCGCATCGGCCGGCAACGTGCTCGGCAATGCGTCGTAGGCGCTCGGGCCGAGCCACGTCGCAATCTCGGCCCGCCAAGCGCGCGGATACCACTGCGGTGGCCAGGCGATGGCCGCGACAATCAACAATGCGAGCACGATCCAGTTGCGCATCGGCTCAGCTCCGCATGCCCGCGAGCGTCCGCCACCAACGCCCGGCCGCGCCGGTGAACACGAAGTAGCCGATTTGCGCGGCGACGCCGAGCAGCACGAACAGCGGCAGATAGCCGTAGTTCGCGCCGACCTCGAACGGGAACACGGTCTCGTAAGTACGATTGTTGTCGGGATTGCGGGTCGTGACGATGCCGATGTACCAGCCCGGCTCGTCGAAGCGGTGCTCGACCGTGAACGTCGCTTCGCGGCGAACCCGGGGCGGCGCGTAGAACACCGTCGCGGCGTCGAGGTCTTCGATTGCAGCGACGTCCTCCCAGCGCGTGAAGATTCCGATGTCCGTGACGTCGCGGATGATCCGGAAGTCGAGCGGCATGTCCTGGAGACTTGCGTGCAGGTACTCCATAACAAACACCGTCTGCGTGACGTCGGGTACGTCCTCGCAGAACTCCTCGCTCGCGCGCGTCTCGGGCTGGTAGATCGTGAAGTGCGCCGATAAGAAACCCATCTTGATGACGCAGATGTCCTCCTCGAGCACGACGCCGCCGTGTGCGCGGGCAGGCTCGGCGGCGCCCAATAGGAGGCCGCCGATACCGACGCAAAAGAGCGTTGTCAGGGTCGATCTGAAGCTGGGCATGCGGTTGTCTCGATATGCGGCGCTCGAGCCCCGGCAATGGCGGCCGGTCGCTGCAGGCGCCGAACGAGGCATGTTCAGGCACGGCGGCAGCGAGTTCAAGTCGGGGGATGCCGCAGCACGGCGGGGGCGCCCGGATCGTTGCGGATCTCGAGCCATTTGCCTATCGTCGATCGTCTGAATCGGGTGGCGCGGCCGTCCCGGAGGGCTGGATTGGCGAGGATACTAAAAGACCCATTGCTGCACTTCGTGCTGATCGGCGCGGCGATATTTGCGTTCTTTCGGGTCGCCGATGGGCCTGAGGAGTCCGACGGCCGGCGCATCGTCGTCACCGAGATCGAGATCGCGGGCCTGTCGCAGGCGCTTGCGATGCTGTCCGGTCAGGCGCCGGGCGAGGAGGAGATCCGCCAGCTCATCGAGCCCCGCATTCGCGAGGAGGTCCTGTATCGAGAAGCGCTCGCGCTCGGGCTCGATCAGGACGATTCGCAGATTCGCCAGCGCCTCGTCGAGAAGATGACGTTCTTGATCGAGGACGTGCATTCTGCGGTGCCGCCCGACGACGCAGCAGTTGCGGCATTCTACGACGCGAATCCGGCGCTATTCGAGATGCCGGCGACGCGCTCGTTCGAGCAGGTTTATTTCAGCCCGAGCGAGAACGGCACCGAGCTGATTGCGGCGGCCGAGGCCGGCCTCGCGCGCTTGCGCGCCGGCGAGCCGTCGGACGGGATCGGCAACGGCGGAACGCTAGCGCGACGCTTCGCTGCGTATTCCGCCGACGCGTTGCGTAGCGAGCTGGGCCAAGACTTCGCCGAAGCCCTGTTCTCGCTACCTGCGGACGGCTCGTGGCAGGGCCCGCTCCGGTCGTTCTTCGGCGCGCATCTCGTGCGGATCGATGCGAGCACCGAGCCGCGTGTCGCGCCGCTTGCCGAGATCCGCGATCGCGTCGAAGCGGAGCTGATCGCCGAGCGCCGACGGCAGGCGAACGAGGCTGCGTACCTCGACCTGCGCGAGCGCTACGACGTCGTCATCGAGATGCCCGACGACTTACGCAGCCAATGACAGTCCAACGCGTCTACCGATGGGTTGCCGGCATCATCTGCGTGCTGTCGGTTGTGGCAAGCGTGCGGCCAGTAGCCGCGCACGAGTTCAGTCCGGGGTTTCTGGGCGTTACCGAGACCGCACCCGATGCTTACACCGTGCAATGGAAAGTGTCGTTGACGGGCGGACTCGTCGATACGCTGAGCCCGCAGTTCCCCGAGACCTGCACGTTCACTGGCGAGCCGCGCGGTTACGTCATGGGCGATGCGCGTGTGCAGGAGCGAGACATGGCCTGCGACGGTGGCCTCGCCGGGCAGGAGATCGCCGTCGGCGGTTTGGGCGCGACGCTGACCGACGTGCTGATGCGCGTCGACTATCTGAGCGGGCAGTCCTACACACAGGTGCTGACGCCCGCGGAGCCTGCGGCGATCGTCGCGGCGCGGCAGACGACGGCCGCCGTGATCGGCACGTATCTCGTGCTCGGCACCGAGCACATCTTGATCGGCATCGATCACTTGCTGTTCGTGCTGGCACTGTTGCTGCTCGTCGGCAGCGTCAAGCGGCTGATCGTGACGGTGACCGCATTTACCGTCGCGCACAGCATCACGCTCGGGGCCGCAACACTCGGCCTCGTCAATGTCCCGCAGGCGCCGGTCGAAGCCGTCATTGCGCTCAGCATCTTGTTCCTGGCGGTCGAGCTCGGTCAGCAGGCGCTCGGTACGAAATCCAAGCGCGACATCGCGCTCGAGTTTCCATGGATCGTCGCGTTCGTGTTTGGCCTCTTGCACGGTTTTGGCTTTGCCGGCGCACTGGCCGACGTCGGATTGCCGGCGCACGCCCTGCCGATGGCATTGCTGTTCTTCAACGTCGGCGTCGAGATCGGTCAGCTGCTGTTCGTGTTCGCCGTGCTCGGCGCCGCGTGGGCCTGGCGGAGGGCGTCGCTGCCGATCCCGCGCCCGTGGCGGGCCGCGGTCGCGTACGGGCTGGGCTCGGTCGCAGCCTTCTGGGTCATCGAGCGTACCGTCGGAGCGGTCTGATCGCGCTGTCACCCGCTGGATTGTGACCTGTGTTCGCTCACCGCGCTCTGGAAATTGCTATCTATTAAGGAGTCATCGGCTCCGGAGCTCGTGATCGTGACCATCGACGCCCTCAAATTTCGCATGGCGCTGCTCGCTGTTGCGTCTGCATTCGCAGTGCTCGTGTCCCCGGCGCAGGCGCAGACTGCGTTCGGCGACGATTCGAGTGAATGGGCTTTAGACGGTGAGTGCGACGACCCGCGCTTCGTCGGCGACGGCATGGCCGAGGTGTTGCTCGGCGAGGACCGCTTTGGTGACGCAACGGATTGCCGGACGCTGTTCGAGGCCGGCTACATTCGGCTGCGCGGCGGCGACGAATCCGTTCCGGGTGCCGTGGACTTCGGCACGGATACCAGCGACTGGATTTTCGACGGTGAGTGCGACGATCCGCGCTTCATCGGCGACGGCATGGCCGAGGTGCTGCTCGAGGAGGACCGCCTGGCCGACGCGACGGACTGCCGCGCGCTCTACGAGTCCGGCAACATTCGGATGCGCACTGAGGATGAGCGACTACTAACTGACGTTGGCGGCATCCCGGCCGTTGAGCTGCGCGCCGGCGTCGCAGGGCAGGGCAAGCTCGAGCGTGGCGATCGCACGCTCGATGACGGTGAGTATTGCGATTTCTTCACTTTCGAGGGTACCGCGGGCGCGCTCGCGGTCGTGATGCTCAGGACCAACGACTTCGATCCGTATTTGATTGTCCGTGGGCCGGATGGCGAGCAAATCGAGAACGACGACTATGAAGGCAATGCGAATCGATCGGTCGTGACGTTCCCGATGCAGCAATCGGGCACGTATACAATCGGCGTCACGAGCTACGCCGCGAAGGAGATCGGCAGCTACAGCGTGCTGTTCGAGATTCAATCGGACACTGCTACGCCCGTGCACCACGAGCCATTCGGCGAGCTCGGCGTGCGTGATTCGACGCGCGATGCATTTGCTGGCAACGGGTTGCTTGCAAGCAGCCAGTGAGGCGTCGACTTTCGTCTGTGGCAGACGTCTGAAATATTCAAGCTACAATGCGCTGAGTCACATCTGAGGACTCACGGCATGCAAGTCATTGCGGTTCTAGCTGCCAATATCGTCGCCCTGCAGGGCCAGGCCGTGCAGATCAGTCAGCCCGACGAGCCCGGTCTCGAGTCCGTCGAGGTGCGTTGGGACGATCGCACGATTCCGTATGTCCGCCGTGAGTCCGGCTGGGTCACGGTCGTCGGCATCGATCTCGATTTGAGCGCCGGCGAGTACCCCGCCGAGATCGAGCTCGAGTTCGCCGACGGTACGACGGTTGTTCGCACCGACACGATTGAGGTTCGCAGCAAGGAGTTTCGGACGACCGAGCTCACGGTTGCGCCCAAGTACGTCGA
>JAHEEN010000098.1:0-2693 GCA_024640685.1 Rhodospirillaceae bacterium | reverse complement strand
GCTTCACGCCACGAATTTCGGAAATAAACGCTCGGCGTTGCCTCGATCAAGTGCGTAGAGAACGTCCGGGTGCAGCCCAAGCCCCGGTAGATGACGGGTCGTGGATTCGTACGTCTCTACCGGATAGTCGGTGCCGAACAGCAGGCGCGATGGCCCAGAGAATTCCAGCGCTGCTTTGACGACCCACGGAAACCCCCCGTGCCCGATCTCGAGGTATAGCCGTCTCAGCTTATCGAGCGCGCCGTGAGGATAGAGGTCCGACCGATCCTGGGGAACGCGGTCCTGGATACGTCCTGCGAGAATCGGCACCGTGCCGCCGGTATGGCTGACTATGAAGTTGATGTCGGGATAGTCGGTCAGCACGCCGTTCCACAACAGACTCAGCACGGCGCGATTAACGTCGTTGTCGAATTCGGCGACGCTGTTCGGAACGCCCGGCGGGTTTGTGCAGCAGAACAGGTTCGCGGAGTTCGGATGCAGAAATACCGTGGTCCGGCGACGGTTCAATTCCTCGAACACCGGCCTCTGCGACGGATCGCCGGGCCACATGTTGCCGGCACTGCTGTTCATGAGCACGCCGTCGGCATCGAGCGTGTCGAAGGCGTACTCGATCTCTCGCAAGCTGCCGTCCGTGTCCGCGAGAGGGAGCATCGCAAAGAAACCGAAACGCCCGGGATGCGCTTGAACCATCGCTGCGATGGACTCGTTGGCTTCTCTAGCTAACGTGCGTGCCTGCCCGGTACGGTCGTTGAGTTGTTCGGCAGCTCTAGTCTCGGAAAGAATCGCCGTAGCGACGTTCTGCCGATCCATGGTCTCGATCGATATCTCAGGTGTCCACGGCTGACGGGGTGCCGGCAGAAACGGCAGTCGACAGTGATGGTGCACATCGATTCGGCCGGCGTGTGAGAGTGCCCCCTGGGCTAGCACGCCGCCTCCAGAACGCAGCGTGCCTCCCATCGCTACGCTAGAGAGCGCTGCGGCTCTGAGGAAGTGTCTTCGATTCATGTTGCCCTCACGCTAGGGGTCCTGTTAACGGAACACTGGTCGTGTCGCGTTCGGCTTCTCGACTTGTAAGTCCTAGTGGCGCGTGACTTGTGACGACCAAGTGCATGGCGTTCTACGGAACTACTGATAGTGAACCGGATGGGTGGTTATCCGGATTCGGGTTTCCATGTACGTGATGGACTCTCCGTCGATGGAACTGAACCAGTGCGGCGTGCCCGGCTGCAAGACTAGTACGTCACCGGCGCTCACGGAACGAGCCAAGCCGCCCTCGATGCCCTTTTCGGTCCTGACGATGTCCGCGTTGTTCGACTCGGCCAGTGGCAGCTCGAGACGGCCCCCCGTTACGAGCGTTCCGCGCCCTTCGAGGATTCGGTAGATCTCGGTGCTGTAGGGATGGTAGATCGCGTATTGAGCGACGGAGCTGCTGCGGCGCCTCACGGTGACTCCCGGCGAGACCGTGACGCTCCAACCTCCTGCGGAAGCCGACGCCGATTCGGCCTGGTCGAGCTCCGCCATGATGGCGGCACTGGGTTTGTAGATAGCAGGGGGAGCGCCTGAATCCTGCGCGGTAACCGTGGCTGTCAGAAACAATAAGGCAGTGAGCGTAAAGAACACCGATTTCATGACTCTCTCCGCGACCAGTGCGACACCTGCCGCACGCGTTGAATAGTTATTAAAGCACATGCGGTATTGTCTCACCGCAGTCGATAGACCGGTTCCCGCAACGCTGTCGCGACTTGATTTCGACCAGCTCGATCGCCTCGCGGCTCAGCCAGGTGTTGGGTCGGATGAGAATTAGACTCACTCTAATGTTTCAGCGGAAACATTTTCGGAAACCAAACCGGACAATAGGCGGTATTGTCGCTGGTAAGGTGCGACGATGGGCTCGCGGCCGAGGGAATTTACTACGCCGACGAGCCTGAAGAGCAAGTCCCGAGTCCGCTTCGGGATTATGGGTGAGGGCGGCCGCCGGCTACGACCGCTTTAGCGCGAACAGCGGGCCTACGAGTTCGCTACGTTAACGATTTCCTTAACGGGAAGGTTCGGCCAACTGCGGCCATCCTCTGAGTAGGAAAAACCCGGCGCGAGGCCGGGTTCTCCCAAATACGTAATTGTATTCAACAATCAGGCAGCTTTAAGATTTCCAGCTGCCAGTTTTCCACGCTCCTCGATGACGTCAAAACTGACACGCTGACCCTCAGTCAGTGTGCCCATACCGGCGCTCTCAACCGCAGTAGCATGCACAAATACGTCCTTATCACCGCCTTCCGGCGCGATGAACCCAAAACCCTTGGCAGTATTAAAAAATTTAACAGTTCCTATAGCCATGATTGGCCTCCATATCAAAAAATCCACGCACAAATCGGGCGTAGTAACGAACAATCTGGTTGTAGTGGATGACTTGAAACGGACGCCCGGAGATCGGGCGGGTAGCTGAAAGGCAGGCCAAAACATAGATCGCCTTCGCAGGCTGAGTGATTTTGCCGCCAAATGCAAGCAGTTAATCTGCACTATGAGACTGATAAACAGAAACCTGGCAAATTAGAGACTCATACTTCAGGCTTGGATCGGCCAACTCAAGCCGCAACGAGGCCACTCGTCACGCACGCTCCGGTTTTCAGCTCGCCCATAAGCTTCCCCAGTCGTTCTTCTGTCTTTTTCTACGGATATCCGCTTCCGGCCACTTT
>JAHEEN010000292.1 GCA_024640685.1 Rhodospirillaceae bacterium | reverse complement strand
GGCGCGTCGTTGAGCTCATAGGTTTCGAGCGTACGCTCCGCTGTCGGCAAGACGATCGCAGCCATCGCTTAGGCGTCCAGTGCCGGCACATCCAGCCAACGCCGCTCGGCCCAGCTGCGTAACCCCAGCTCGGCAAGCTGGATACCCTTCGCGCCTTCGAGCAGCGTGTAATGCCATTCGCCGCCGTCGAACAGATGACGAATGAACATTTCCCATTGCACGCGGAAGCCGTTTTCCGGCGGCCCATCGTCGGGTACCGGCGCCCAGCCATCGAAAAAGTCGATCGGCTGCGGCGTATCGGGGCTCCAGACCGGCCGCGGCGTCTCCTCCAGCGATTGCGTCACGCAGTTCATTAGACCCGCGACCGCAGAGCCACGCGTCCCGTCGACGTGAAACGTCACGAGATCGTCGCGGCGCACGCGCGTGCACCAGCTCGAGTTGACCTGCGCGACGATGCCGCCGGCTAGCTCGAACGTCGCATACGCGGCATCGTCGGCGGTCGCTTCGTAAGCGTCACCGTTCTCGTCCCAGCGCTTCGGAACGTGCGTGACACCGAGACAGCTGACGCGCTCAACGTTACCGAACAGATTGTCGAGCACGTAGCGCCAGTGGCATAGCATGTCGACGATGATCCCGCCGCCATCTTCCTTGCGATAGTTCCACGACGGGCGCTGCGCGGGCTCGCGATCGCCTTCGAAGACCCAATAGCCGAACTCGATCCGCACCGACAGGATGCGGCCGAAGAATCCGTCGTCGCGCAGTTTCTCGAGCTTCAGCAAGCCCGGCAGAAACAGCTTGTCCTGGACGACGCCATGCTTGATCCCGGCACGCTCAGCGAGGGCGTACACGTCTAGCGCGGCCTCTAGCGATGCAGCTACCGGTTTCTCGCAATAGATGTGCTTGCCGGCCGCAATCGCCTTACGCAAATTCTCGGCACGCAGATCGGTCGTCGCAGCGTCGAAGTAGAGCGCATCGTCGGCGTTCGCAAGTGCCGCATCGAGGTCGGTCGACCACCGCTCTATCCCATGCTCGCCCGCCAATGCCTCGAGCTTCTTCGCATTGCGGCCGAGCAAGATCGGATCGGGCATGACGCGCGAGCCATCGGCGAGTTGGACACCGCCATCGGCGCGTATCGCGAGTATCGAGCGAATCAGATGCTGATTCGTGCCCATGCGACCGGTCACGCCGTTCATAATGATACCGAGACGCCGCTCCGCCATGTTCGCTCCTTCGGTGATCGAGCGCATTGAACCCGCCCGGCCTAGCATGAGTGCGCGCGGAGGGTTAGCCGCGGCAGGGTATCATAGCGACGCAGTGCAACATGGCCCGCTCTCCGGGGGGATCGATGGGCGACAACGACGACGCAAAACCCGTAGCCGGGCTCGGTCACCTAACCGTAGAGCCGGACGCGCTCGCGCGAGAGCGCGAGACGCTCGAGGCGCTCGCAACGCAGAGCGCCGGCAAACGGCTCAAGGGCTACTTCGCATTGACCGGTCCAGGATGGCTGCAAAGCGCGTTCACGCTCGGCGGCGGCAGCGCGGTCGCATCGCTCTACCTCGGCGCGCATTACGGCTACGAGCTGATGTGGGTGCAACCGCTCGCAATGACGGTCGGCATCATCATGCTCGCAGCTTGTGCACACCAGACGCTGTCGACGGGTGTGCGGCCGTTCGAAGCGATGCGCCGGTTCATTCATCCGAGCGTCGCATGGGCGTGGGCCTTGGCGACGCTGATCTCGTCGTGGGTATTTCATCTACCGCAGTACGCGCTCGCCGCCGGAGTCACCGAGGACATCACGCGGCTCGTGACTGGTTGGCGTCCCGAGGGGCTTGCCCGAACGGTCTACCTGCTGCTCATCGGATTCGTCATTCTCGGCGTGTCAATCCTGATCACGTGGAATTACGGCCGCGGCATGCGCGGTATTCGCCTCTACGAGCGCACATTGAAGGCATTCATCGCGCTGATCGTCGTCTCGTTCGGCCTCGTCTTCGCCCGCGGTGCGCTCGCCGGTAACATCGACTGGGGGGCGCTCGCGCGCGGCTTCGTGCCGACATCGATTCCTAGCGACGCGCAGGGCGTGACGACCGTCATGGGCGCGTTCGGCGCCGCAGTCGGCATCAACATGACGTTCCTGTTCGGCTACTCGCTGCTCGCGCGCGGCTGGGGACCCGCGCATCGCGGTCTCGCCCGCTTCGACCTCGTGACCGGCATGTGGCTGCCGTACGCCGTCGTCACGTCACTGATCATTGTCGCGGCTGCGAGCACGATCTACGGCACCGAGTTTGCGCCGCAGCAGATCTTGCCGGCCAACGCCGGGGTCCTGATCGGCGCGAGCGGTGTCGGCGAGTTCATGGGGCGCGTCGTATTCGCGCTCGGCGTGCTCGGCATGGCGCTCAGCACGATAACGCTGCAGATGATCGTCGCCGGCTTCGTCGTCTGCGAGCTGTTCGGCTGGGAAGCTCGAGGACCGCGCTTTCGTTGGGCGTGCCTCGTGCCGGCGCCTGCGGTCGTCGGCGTCGTGCTCTGGGAGACGATGGGCACATGGGTTGCGTTGCCGGCGTTTACGATCGGCCTGATCATGCTGCCGATTGCGTACGTCAGCTGGTTCGTGCTGCAGAACAGCAGCGCACTGCTCGGTGCAGACCGACCCAGCGGCGCCTCGGCGGCGCGCTGGAACGCCGCGATGAGCATCGCCGTTGCCGTGACGCTCGTCAGCGTCGGTTACACGCTGTGGACGCGATTTTTGAGCTGACCGCCCGGCGGCCGCGTTCGACAGCGGACCGCAGATGGGTAGAATGCTGTCAAACACGTGATCCAGGGGGGTCGGGATGATCAGTTCCGTACGCGCAGACCGCGGTGTGAGCCGAGTTTCGGCACTCGGGCTGCTGGGCGCACTCGCGCTGCTCGGCGCAACGCCCGCAGCCGGCCAATCGGTTGCCGAAACGCTTGATGCGGCCGCCGATGCGCTCGGCATGGTACGCACCGTCTCGCGGCGCATGGACTCGATTAACGCCGTGCAGTTCTCGGGCACGGGTACGCTGCGGACGCCTGAGTCGGCGCGGCGCTGGAACGAGCACGAGATCGTCGAGGCGACGATCGGCATGAGCTACTTCATCCCTGCGCTTCGCTGGGACATGACCGTGCGAGCCGACAACGGCAGCGAGATGCGTACCGTCGAGGTCGTCCGCGACGGCCGCGCATGGAACGAAGTGGCGCCGGGGGTCGACCCGACCGATGCGCCCGGCACGGCCGCCGAGCGTGCCTGGCAGAT
>JAHEEN010000097.1 GCA_024640685.1 Rhodospirillaceae bacterium | reverse complement strand
AGCGGAACGATTCGCTCGCCGAGCTGCAGCGTGCGATCGAGCTCCGCACGAGCGTCGACCTCCGCTTGCCGGAAATACTCGCGCAGCATGAAGTTGTGGAAATCGAGTAACTCGCCGAGACGCTCTTCGAGCACGGCCGGCACGAGGAGATCCGAGACGCGTACGGCGCGGCGCGCGACCTTATCCTCATAGGCAGGCCCAATCCCACGGCCGGTTGTGCCGATCGCGGCTGCGCCGCGTGCCGCCTCACGGGCCAGATCAAGCGCGACATGAGACGACAGGATCAACGGGCAAGCCGGCGAGATCGCGAGACGCTCGTCGACAGGTACGCCGCGCGCGACTAGCGCATCCATTTCCTCGCGCAGCGCCTCCAGCGAAACGACGACTCCGTTGCCGATCAGACACCTGACACCGTCCCGCAATACACCGGACGGAATCAAATGCAGAACGGTCTTCTGACCGTCGATGACGAGCGTGTGCCCCGCGTTGTGGCCGCCTTGAAAGCGCACGACGGCTGCGGCTCGCTCGGCCAAGAGATCGACGATCGTCCCTTTGCCTTCGTCACCCCACTGGGTGCCGATGACTACGACGTTAGCAGCCACCGTTCAGCTCCTTGCGACGAACAGCAGCGCCAGACCGGCAATGACAACCGCGAGCCCGAAGCTTCTGAGCTGGTGATCCGGCAGCTGCGCGATTCCGGCGAGGCCTCGCCGCCATGTTTGCGGCGATGCAAATGGAAACAGGCCTTCGATGATCAGGTAAAACGCAATGCCCGCAAAGAGATCCGACCAGGCCAACGTCCTAGCCTCCTGTGATGAGTTGACGGAGCGAACGCCTAGGGCGCGGAAACGACCTGCTGCTCGAGAAACTGGAAAAACTCGCTGTCCGGGCTCAGCACGAGCACATCCTGCTCCTTGCCGATTGCAGATCGATAAGCCTGCATGCTGCGGTAGAACGCGTAGAACTCCGGGTCCTGAGAATAAGCGTTGGCATAGATCTGAGCGGCGCGCGCATCGCCCTCGCCGCGGATGCGCTCCGCGTCACGATAGGCCTCCGCGAGAATGACCGTTCGCTGCCGATCCGCGTCCGATCGAATCCGCTCGGATTCTTCCGAGCCCTCGGCACGCAGCTGTGCGGCGACACGGAAGCGCTCCTGCTGCATCCGTGAAAACACCGAGCCACTGACCTCGTTCGATAACTCGATGCGCTTGACGCGCACGTCAACGACCTGAATGCCGAGCTCCGGGGCACGCTGGCTGGCCTGAGTGAGCATCTGCGCCATCAACTCGGCGCGCTCCGCCGATACGACCTCCTGCACGGTCCGCCGGCCGAACTCGGCCTTGATACCTTCTTTAATGATCGCCGACAGGCGCTGCTCGGCGAACAGCTCATCGCCACGAACGGAACGATAAAACTGTGCCGGGTCGATGATTCGCCACGTTACGAAGTAATCGACGATCAGGTTCTTTTTCTCGCCGGTTAGAAAACGCTCCTCGGACTCTTCGTAGTTCAAGATCCGATTGGGATACTTCGAAACGGTATTGACGAACGGGATCTTGAAATGCAGCCCGGGCTCGTAATCCGCCCTAATGATCTCTTGGAACTGAAACTTGATCGCGTGCTCGCGCTCATCGACGACGAAAACGCTCATGCGGCCGATCAACAAGGCCGCAACGGCGATGACGAGCATGACATTCGTTCTTGGGCTCATTGCTTCATTCCATTCGTTAACGCGTTTCACGCGAGCGTAGACGCGCGAGCGAATCCGCCTCGCTGCTCGAGGGCCCGACTCCCGGAGGTACCCGCGAAACGCCGCTCGCCGGTGACTGGCTTGGCCGCCTCTCGACGAGCCGGTCGAGAGGCAGATACAACAAATTGTTGCTACCGTCGCCGTCGCCGCTATCGATCAACACCTTCGTCGCGTTCGACAGTATCTCCTCGAGCGTCTCCAGATAAAGCCGCTGGCGCGTAACTGCAGGCGCTTTCTGGTACTCGGTCAGAATTTGCAAAAATCGGTCCGCTTCACCTTCGGCATCGGCAATCACACGCGCCCGATAACCCTCGGCATCCTGCAGCTGACGCGCAGCCGCACCGCGCGCGTTCGGCAAAATGTCGTTCGAGTAGGCTTCAGCCTCGAGGCTGACACGCTCCTTATCCTCGCGAGCGCGGATAGCGTCCTGGACGCTATCCTCTACGTCACGTGGAAAATTGGCCTCCTGCAGATTGACTTCGAATATCGTGAACCCGGTACCGTACGAGTCGAGTGTCGACTGGATCACCGCCTGTGTCTGCGCAGCCACCTCGGTACGCCCGCTCGTCAGAATGAAATCGAGATCGTTGTTGCCGATGACTTCACGAATCGCACTTGCCGTGACGTCTTCGAGCGTCTCTTCTGGTGTGCGTACACTGAACAAGTAGTCGATAGGGTTCGTACGCCGGTACTGAATCACGAGGTCGACGAGCACGATGTTCTCATCGCGCGTCAACATTGAGCCTTGATAGAGGAATCGCTCGGTGACGTTCGTGTTAATCAACTCGACAGCCTCGATCGGCCAAGGCATGTGCCAACGCAGCCCCGGTGAAGCCTGACGATTGAACTCGCCGAATCGCAGCACGACACCGATTTCGGCCGCATTGACCTGAAAGAAGCCCGTCAGCCCCCAAAACCCGGTCAACAGCACCACGGCACCGATCACGAGGCCGCTGCCGGGTCCGCCCGAACGACGGCCCTGACCGGCTTCGTCACCGCCGCCACCCCGTCCGCCGAAGAAGCCGGACAGCTTGCGCTGCAAATCGCGAACGATCGCATCCAGATCCGCCGGGCCCTTATCGCCGCCGGAATTCCAGGGATTGTTTTTTTCGCCAGAGTCGTCCCAGCTCATGTCATTACGTTTCCTGCAACAGACCGTCGTCCAAAAGCCCTTCCTGCGCGCACAGCTGCCGCCAACCGCGACTCGTGAACTCGACATCGAGCGTCCAGCCGCCTGCCTCGTTGACGCGCTCACCAGTCACGGCCCGTAGCGCAAACAGCCGCGCGCGCAACCGGCTCTGCCGCGGCGAGAGCTCCAAGCGCCGCGTCACCGTCGCGCCGAAGCAGGCCTCACGCGTCGCCTCGACGAGCGCGTCCAAACCCTCGCCCGTCAATGCAGAGACCTGAATTCGCCGGCTGCCGTTACACCCGGTATAGCCCGCGCTCGATAGCGCCGACGCCTTATCGGCCTTATTGTACACGTCGATCCGCGGCACATGGCCCGCGCCGATGCCTTCGAGCACCTCCTCGACCTGGCGCCGGCGGTCGACGTGGTGCGGATCGCTCGCGTCGATGACGTGCAACAACAACCTCGCCTCCCGAGTTTCCGTCAATGTCGCGCGAAACGCGGCCACGAGCTCGTGCGGTAGGTCGCGGACGAAACCGACGGTATCGGCCAGCAGCACGTCATCGCGATGACCGTCGGCGAGCTTGCGAATGGACGGATCGAGCGTCGCGAAGAGCTGATCGCGGGCGATGGCCGACGCGCCGCTGAGTCGATTGAACAGCGTCGTCTTACCGGCGTTCGTATACCCGACCAACGCAACGGTCGGCGCCGAGCCGCGAAGGCGACCGCGCCGGCTCAGGTCGCGCTGCCGTTCGACCTTGACCAACCGTCCACGCAGATTTTTGATGCGCTGACCGAGCATCCGTCGGTCGGACTCGAGCTGCGTTTCGCCGGGACCGCGCAGACCAATACCACCCTTCTGCCGCTCCAAGTGCGTCCAGCCGCGCACGAGGCGGGTCGACAGGTGCTCGAGCTGCGCGAGCTCCACTTGGATCTTGCCCTCGAACGTCATCGCCCGCTGAGCAAAAATATCCAGGATTAGACCGTTACGGTCGAGCACACGCACCTTGAGCACGCGCTCGAGATTGCGTTCTTGGCTTGGTGTCAGCGGACGATTGACGAGCAGCAGCTCGGCGCCACTGTCATGAATCTCCTCGGCGAGGTCGTCGGCCTTTCCGGTACCAATCAATAATCGAGAATTGGGGCGCCGCACGCGCGCATGCCGCTCGGCGACGATGTCCGCGCCCGCGGACCGTGCTAGTGCTGCGAATTCCGCGATCTCATCCGGATCGCAGGCTCGTTGAACACCAACGTGGAGTAGAAGTGCGCGCTCGCCGGCTCCCGGACGATCAAACAATACGCACCCCTTGCCACGTCGGCACGTCAACCATCCTGAGGATCGTCATCCACTGGCAGTTGGATATTTCGGGAGGGCACGACGGTCGATATCGCGTGCTTGTAGACCATCTGACTGACGCTGTTGCGCAGCAGCACGACGAACTGATCGAATGAATCGATTTGCCCTTGCAGTTTAATCCCATTAACGAGATAAATTGAAACAGGTACTTTCTCCTTGCGCAGCGTATTCAAAAAAGGGTCTTGCAGCGACTGCCCTTTGGCCATGGAAATCTCCTTCGTTCTTAGTTTTGTCGAGATCAGGACCAGGATACCCGGCACCCTCTGCGACGACCTCCTGAAACCTAACTCCGTATAGCGTGGCTAACGGATCCCACACGCGCGAAATACTAACACAGCGGCGTCTCTGCAACCCGCACCGGTACTCAACCTGCGATCGAATCGGACAGCCATTGCGTGACCAATTCGACACACCGGCTATCAGACCACGCGACGGTCGCGAAATTCGGCTCCGAGCGCAGCCACGTCATCTGCCGCTTCGCCAGTTGCCGCGTCGCCGCCAGCGCGCCGGCGCGCGTCTGCTCCCAATCGATCGCACCGTCTAGGTACTGCCAAATCTGGCGATAGCCGACAGCTCGTAGCGCCGGCAGATCGGGCGATAAATCACCGCGGTCGCGCAGACGCTCGACTTCGGCGACGAAGCCTGCCTCGACCATCGCATCGAAGCGCCGTTCTATCCGACGCGCAAGCGCGTCGCGGTCGTCATCGACGAGCGCGAGCACTGCGACTGTCGGTCGCGGCTCCGCTCCCGACTCGCTTTGCTGTAACGCGGAGATTGCCCGGCCTGTCAGCTCGTAGACTTCGAGTGCGCGCTGAATACGTTGGCGGTCGCTCGTCGCCAGTCGGCTCGCAGTCGTCGGATCGATTTCCGCCAAACGCGCATGCATGGCAGGCCATCCGAGCGATTCGGCTTCGCGGTCGAGCCGCGCGCGCAACGCGGGGTCCGCCGACGGCAGCGCCGCGAGACCGTCGCGAAACGCACGCAGGTACAGCAGCGTGCCGCCGACGAGCAGCGGGATACGATCGCGCGCAGCGATGTCTTCGACGAGTCGCGTGGCGTCCTCGACGAAGCGACCTGCAGAATACGGATCGCTAGGATCCATGATATCGATCAAATGGTGAGGCAGCCGCTCGCGCACGGCGGCGGGCGGCTTGGCAGTACCGATATCGAGCTCTCGATAGACGAGCGCGGAATCCATGCTGACGATCTCGATCGGAAATAGCTCGGCGAGCGCGAGTGCGACGTCGGTCTTGCCGCACGCCGTCGGCCCGGTCAGACAGACGCACGACGGCGCCACAGCGCGGAGATCGGTCACGAGCTACTGTCCGCGCAAGAACAGTCGGTCGAGCTCGGCGACGGTCAAACGCGTCCATGTCGGTCGGCCGTGATTGCATCGATCGCTGCGCTCCGTTCGCTCCATATCACGCAGCAGCGCATTCATCTCCTCGAGCGTCAGCTGCCGATTCGCGCGCAGCGCTCCATGACAGGCCATCGTCGCCAACAGCTCGTCGATCGCCGCCGCAACACGCTCGGCGCCTCGGTCGTCGCCGAGATCGCTGAGCACGTCGCGCAGCAAGGACTCCGCATCGGCACCCTTCAGCAGCAATGGCACCGATTGAATCTGCAGCTCACCCGGCCCACGGCGAACGATCGTGAAACCGAGGCGCTCGAGCTCGGCACGCCAAAGCTCGGCGCGGTCGGCTTCGCCGGTGGCGACGCTGAGCGCTATCGGCACGAGCAGCGGTTGGCTTGCAAGCCGCGTATCGGCTAGCGACGCCTTGAGCCGCTCGTAAGTCACCCGCTCGTGGGCGGCATGCATATCGACGATGATCAAGCCCGCATCGTTCTCGGCAAGAATGTAGATGCCTGCAAGTTGCGCCAGCGCATATCCCAGCGGTGGGCCGACGGACTCTGCGACGTGCTCGGCCGGCCGCGCGTGCAAGCGCGCGGCCAGCGATGCCGCGAACCCGGTCTGCGCTGCTGGCGCCCGATCCGGTAGCTTGAGATGGGCCTGTCGCGATGGCGCCGTCGTACTCACGGCAGGCACCGTTGCCGGCGGCCGCGCCGTTTCGCGGGACTCTGATGGCACGCCAGCTGCCAAGGCGGCCTCGACGGTACGAAACACGAAATCGTGAACGAGCCGAGAATCACGGAACCGGATCTCGAGCTTCGCCGGATGCGCATTGACGTCGACGCGCCGCGGCGCGAGCTCGACGTAGACGATGTATGCGGGATGGCGGCCGTGAAACAACACATCGGCATAGCCGAGCCGTACGGCATGACGCAGCACCTTGTCGCGCACGAAGCGATCGTTGACGAACGTGTACTGCATGTCCGTTTGACTGCGTGAGAACGTCGGATCAGCGAGCCAACCGTGTACGGACAGCCCTTCGATCTCGCGCTCGAAGTATCGTGCCTGCTCGATGAACTCCAATCCGCAGATCTCGCCGATGCGCGCCTCTTTATCTGCCTGTGACTCGGCTCGCGGCAGCTGCAATAGCGCGCGACCGTTATGGCGCAGCCGCCACTCGACGTCGAATCGTGCCAATGCGAGGTTGCGCACGACTTGAACCGCGTGGTTGAGCTCGGTGCGCTCGGTGCGTAGAAACTTGCGCCGCGCCGGGACATTGTGAAAGAGATCCTCGAGCGAGGCCGTTGTACCCGCTGGGTGCGGAGCCGGCCGGAGCTCACCGACGACACCGGCCTCGGTCACAATCCGGGTTCCTCGCTCGGCGTCAGCTGTGCGCGACGTCAGCGTGAATCGCCCGACGGAGCCCATGCTCGGCAAAGCCTCGCCGCGAAATCCGAGTGTCGTCACCCCCTCGAGCTCCTCGAGCGTTGCGATCTTGCTCGTCGCATGGCGCGTCAGTGCGAGCGGCAGCTCGGCAGGCGGAATCCCGCAGCCGTCGTCGGTGACGCGAATCGCGCGCATGCCGCCGTTTCCGAGCTCGATGTCGATGCGCGTGGCACCAGCATCGAGGCTATTCTCGACGAGCTCCTTGAGCGCCGATGCGGGGCGTTCGATGACTTCGCCCGCCGCGATCTGATCAATCAGAGTGCTCGGTAACTCGCGAATCGGCATCCGACTTATTGTACGCATGCACCATCGCGCGCGCTGCCAACGTGCACGACTAGTCGGTGTCGATCCCTGCCGCGGGATTTCGAATGCGGTCGTTGAACGAACCCTCGTCAATCGGCGCACATAGAATTGAGCGACCTGATGCGCGCGAACTACGGAGCGTCGAGTCTCGCATTGACGGGCTCGAGCCGATTGCTGCGAACCGCGAGGGAGCGCGTCAGCTCGACGGAATCGTCAGAATCTGCCCGATGCGGATCGTATCGCCGCGCAGTTCGTTGGACCGGCGCAACGTCGCAACGCTGATGCGATAGCGCTCGGCGATCTCCGACAATGTCTCACCGCGCTCGATCGTGTGGCGAATCGGCGGCCGAGCGATCGGCGGCGGATTGGCCGCAAGATAGCTACCCGACGGTGCGTTAGCACGGTAATACTCGAGCAGACCGGCGTTGATCGCCTGTGCGAACTGTTGCTGTTGGCCGGCATCGTTGAGCGCGCGCTCCTCGTTTGGATTCGATATATACGCAAGCTCGATCAGAATCGATGGCATGTCCGGCGACTTCAGCACTAGAAACGGGGCTTGCTGAACGGCGGTCTTGCGCATACGCGTCACGCGACCGAGCTGCTCGATGACACGAGTACCGGCAGTGGAGCTCGCGCTGATCGCCGCGCTCTGCGATAGGTCCAACAGCACCTTCGCGAGCAGTTGGTCCTTATCGGACAAGGACACGCCACCGAGCAAGTCGGACGCGTTCTCGCGATCGGCAACCCATTGCGCGGCTTCGTCGGTCGCGCCCTTCTCCGACAACATATACACGGTCGCACCGCGCGCCCGACCGTTACGAAATGCGTCGGCGTGAATCGATACGAATAAATCCGCCTGCGCATCGCGCGCGGCCTCGCGCCGCCCCCGTAGCGATACAAAGTAATCGCCATCGCGGATCAGCACTGGCGCCATGCCGGCTTGACGATGCACGAGATCCGCAAGCCGCCGGGCGACCTGCAATACGACGTCTTTCTCGCGCACGCCGCTCGGCCCCGTCGCACCGGGGTCGTCGCCACCATGGCCCGCGTCGATCGCGATGCGCACCGCGCGACCCGAGTCGCTTACCGGCCGCATCGCGCGTTTGATCGCCGGCTCCGTGCCTAACGGCAGTAAATCGACGACGAGGCGATGTCCGTACGTATCGTTCGGCTCTAGTAGAAAGCTTTTCGGCTTGACGGCCGCGTTCAGGTCGAGCACTACGCGCAGATCACCACCAGACTGGGCGCCGGTCCTGACACCCGCGACCGAGCCGCTGCCGGCCGGCAGGCCATCGGGCAGATCGACGGCGGTGTGCTCGAGATCGATGACGATTCGATCGGGCCCCGACAGCGAATAAACCTTGTGCGTGGTGGGTGACGACAGATCGAGGACCACGCGAGTTGCGTCGGGGCCGGCCCAGAGCCGGAAGCCCTCAACAACGCCGGCGCGTGCCTCGAACACTGCGAGGCCCAATGCACTCGACAGCGTCACTGCGATCGCTACGCGCAAGAATCCCCTCCCCAGCGGTCCAATCCGCCCTACAGCACGATGTTGGTATGGGCGAATTATGTATAAAAAATAGAGTGATACGCAAGCTAACTCGATGCCGATTCAGAAAGCCTGCGTAACGCCTCTTCCAGCGGTAGGGCCGACGCCGAGCGCAACTCGATCGCCAGGTGCCGACCGGTCTCCCCGACGACAACGATTTGGATGTGCACGTCGACGCCCCGCACCAACGCAGGCGCCCGCTCCGGCCATTCGACGAGGACCCAGCATCGGTCGGTCGCAAGCCAGTCACGCAATCCGAGCGACTCGATCTCGGCATCCGCATCCGCGGCCGTATGCCCGCGGCCACCGAGCCGGTAGAGGTCGACGTGCACGACACTGAGTGCGCCTGTGTCGTAGTGCTCGAGCAGCGTGTACGTCGGCGACGGCACGCGGCCGGTGTAGCCGAGG
Source organism: Rhodospirillaceae bacterium (assembly GCA_024640685.1). Lineage (GTDB taxonomy): Bacteria > Pseudomonadota > Gammaproteobacteria > Steroidobacterales > Rariloculaceae > JAHEEM01. The sequence continues at coordinate 2,180 of JAHEEN010000097.1, read as the reverse complement.
CCCGCCAACATCGCGCGGACCCACGTGGTCTTTCCGGCACCCAACTCGCCCGACAAGCCCACGAGCAACGCGCTGGATGTCGTGGTCTGCCAAGCCGTTGCCATCGCGCGAGCGAGCGCCGCGAACGCCCGCTCGTCGGCGACGTCGTATGCAATGCGAACCGGGATCAAGCGGGATTGACCAGCGCGCGGACATGCGCCATTAGGTCACCGGCGACGAGGCCCCGCTCGCCGGCGTCCGCGGCAGCGTCCCCTGCCGCGGCGTGCACATAGACTCCCGCCTCAGCTGCGGTGCGAAGATCCGCACCTTGAGCGACGATGCCGCCGAGCACACCGGCAAGCACGTCGCCCATACCCGCCGTCGCCATGCCCGGGTTGCCGCGGTCACAGACGCCGATCGTACTGCGGTGCCCCCCGGCCACGAGCGTCCCCGTGCCTTTGAGCACGGCGACGCCGCCGTAACGCGCGACGATTTCACGCGCTGCCCCGGGTCGGTCGTGCTGCACGGCAGCCGGATCGATCCCGAGCAGCCGTGCCGCTTCGCCAGGATGCGGCGTCAGTAGCCACCGATCGCGACGCTCCGGCGCGGCCGCAAGCAGATTGAGACCGTCGGCATCGAGCACGAGCGGTAAGTCGGCGGCTAGCGCCGTGCGCCACAGCGCCGCGGCCCAGTCGCCCTGACCGAGCCCGGGGCCGACAACCAGCGCAGTCGACTCTGCGATCAGCGCGTTCAACGCATCAGGCCCATCGACGGCATGCGTCATGAGCTCCGGTCGGCCCGCCGTCACCACGGGCGCGCTGTCAACATGTGTCGCGACACGCACGAGCCCAGCGCCCGCTCGCAATGCGGCTTCGGCCGCTAGCCTGATCGCGCCGGACATGCCCGGTGCACCGCCGACGACGAGCAGCCGGCCGTGATCGCCCTTGTGTGCCGTGCGCCGCCGCGGTCGTAGGGCTTGCGCGACGTGGTCGGCACCGAGCCTATCGAATGGCGCTTCGAGCTGCGCATAGACACCGTCGGGAACGCCGAGTCCGGCAAACTCGATCACGCCGCAATGCTCGGGCCCTTGTCCGACGAAAAGGCCGGCCTTGAGGCCGACAAACGTGATCGTGACGTCAGCGACGACGGCATCGCCGAGCGGGTGGCCGGTGTCGGCGTCGAGCCCGCTGGGAATGTCGAGTGCGAGCACTGGCCTTTGCGCGGAGTTGATCGCCGAGGCTGCTTGAGCAAAGGAGCCGCCTAGGGCTCGCGTCAAGCCGGTGCCGAGCAATGCATCGACGATGACGTCACCGCGCCATTCGCCGCTGTCGGCATAGTCGGAACCGTCGCCCCCTGCAGCGACGAAGTCGTCGTACGCGCGGCGTGCGTCGCCACCCAGCTCGCTACCGGCTATGAGCCCCACGACGTCGACGGCTAGCCCCGCCTCACGCGCGAGGCGCCCAAGCACGTAGCCGTCGCCGGCGTTGTTTCCGGCGCCGCAAACGATCGTCACGCTGCGCGCATCGGCCCAATGCGCGCGGAGACACGCAAGCGCAGCGGCGCCGGCGCTCGTCATCAACGCGTAGCTCGCAATGCCGTGCCCTTCGATCGCCAGCCGATCGAGCTCCCGCACCTGAGCGCAGGAATAAATCTCGCGAGGAAGTTCAGTCATCTAGGCGATTATACTCCCAAGCCACATGAGACCTGACCGATCACACGCCTCGCTCTCACCGACCGAGCTTCGCGCAGCAGCCGCCGAGATCAAGCGCATCGGCGCGGCGCTCGGCTTCCAGCAAATCGGTATTACCGACGTCGAATTGTCGGCCGCGCAAGCGCACCTCGATCGCTGGCTTGCGCAACAGCGACATGGCGAGATGAGCTACATGGCCAGGCACGGCACTGGCCGATCGGAGCCGCAGCGGCTATTGCCCGGTGCAATTCGGATCGTGTCGGCGCGCATGGATTACCTGCCTGAACCTGCCCCACGGCTTAACGCCGCGCTCGACGATACGGCGCGCGCGTACATCGCCCGATACGCGCTCGGACGCGACTATCACAAGGTACTGCGCCAACGCCTCAAACGGCTCGCGCGTGAGACCCGTGCGATCGTCGCGGATTTCGGCTGCCGCGCTTGCGTCGACAGCGCACCGCTACTCGAGAAGGCAGCGGCCGAGAAAGCCGGCCTCGGCTGGATCGGCAAG
>JAHEEN010000096.1 GCA_024640685.1 Rhodospirillaceae bacterium | reverse complement strand
TGATCGAGCAGCGACTGCAGCGCTGGGATGCTGCCGAAGCGAGCTTTACGCGCAGCCTCGATCTGCTGCCGACGGCGGACGGTCACTTGGGTATCGGCATGCTCGCCGAGCGTCGTGGCGACACGGTCGCCGCGCTCGAGTCGTATCGGCTGGCTGCGCAATCGTCGGGCGCCGCCGGAACAGCGGCCAAAGCCGCAGTCGTACGTCTCGACCTGCCGCAGAATCCCGGCCAATACCTTACGCTGCGCACCGCGCTCGATGCGAACGCGATGCTTTACCTCGAAGTCGGCAATCCGACGGCGCTCAGTGTCGCCGACATCGGCATCACGATTGCGTATACGGACGCGCAAGGCGTCAGGCGCCAGATCAATCGCGTGCTGGAAGATACAGTCGCAGCAAGCGAGACGCGTCAGATCGCGACGGGATTAGGTCCATTCAGGCCACCGGCAACGTATGCGGTCACCATCGTCAACGCGCGAATCGTCGACTAGTCTCTAGAACTGAAATTCTAGCGCGTGAGCCGTGTGGCTCATGAAGCCGCGCCACCGCTCAACGCCATCCGCAAAACGTTCGCGACCGCGCCCGAGATGCGTGGCTCGCGACTCGCGCGTGGCCCGGCGACGTTGAGCACGCGAATGCCGCGGCTCGTGAGCCACGTACGCACCTGCTCGGCAGCGTCATCCTCCGATACTGCATCGAGGTCGACGGCGAGATACGGCCGTGACGACGTGCTCACAAGCCGCAGAGTCAACGCCGTGCCACCCGACGGCGGCCCGTAATGGAATATCAACGTTGCGTTCGAATCGCGCACGTTCAGTGCCGTTCGATGCTCGTAGGTATCGGTATTGGTCTCTATCAAGCCAGCGTATCGAGCCGGGATCTTGCCGTCCTCGGCGCGGCGGTCGTGCGGCACCCAGCCGCCGGTCGCAATACCGAGCTCGATCGCAACGTCGAGGGCGGCACGGTCGGCACCGGTCTGGCCACCGGACACGATCTTATCGAGCATGGATCTCTGAGCGGCCACCAGACCTACGGCACGGACCGGATGACGACGGCATTGCCGTTGAATAGCGGAACTAACACGCGCTCGCGTCCGCGGTCGACGCCGATATCGGCGGGCGCTTCGAGCCCGCTGATTATGCAGCTCATCGCGCCGTCAGCTGCCAACTCCATGACACAGGATTCGCCCCAGCTCGAGGCCAAAATTCGGCCGTCGGCGAGTGCGACTACGCCATCGAGCTGACGTTCGCTGGCATCGGAAACCGACGTGTAGTTACCCGACATCCCCACTCGAAACACTTCGCCGGACATGAACGTCACGACGAGTGGCCCGTCGCGTGTATCAAGCACGCCATTTGGCGCGCCGAGCTGGGCGTTTGCAATCACCGTCGAGCGACCGCTGTCGTCGAGTCGGTATACCGCGTCCGTTCCCGACGGGGAAAATGTCGGATCGAGACCCGTATCGGTAAACAAGATGCCGCCATCGATGGCAGATGCAACATCGTTCAAAAAAGACGAATTCGGGACACACTCCTCACCGGCCGCAGCGCCTGTCGAGCGGTCGAACATTCGGATGCAGTCGATATCGGCGACGTACAATAGATCGCCCGCCAACGCCATGCCCTTCGGTGCATTCAGTGTCACGCCGCCGGACTCACCGTCGATCCACTTGAGATCTAGCACATCGCCGTCGACCGATAGTCGTGAGATGAATCCGTTGCCGTCGTGGTCGGTCGGCGAGCCGTTGATGTTCGAGACGAGATAGACATCGGCTTGCTCGTCGTGCAGCACGGATTCGGGCGTCGCAAATCCAACGTCGGCAACTGTGATATCGACCGGCTCGGTAGCGGACATCGACGAGCCGGCATCGCCGCCGCCACCGCAACTAGCGATCCCAGTAGCCAGACACCCCAATACAAGCAAGCGACCGATAACTCGACTCATTGAAATTACCCTCAACGTTGTAGGCAGCGCCGACGCGCCGCGAATGGGAATGTTAATCGAAATTACGACCTACGACCGGCAACGCTCGCGTCACGATTACGTAACGCGTGTTGGCGTCGGCGTATCGATGTGCACATCCAGCGTCGGACCGTTCGCATGAAACCGCAGCTCACAGCTTTGCGGCAGTGGCGCATCGCCATCGACACGGGCTCTATCGATGAATGTGCCGTTGCCGCTGTCTAAATCCCGAACGCGCCAAATGCCGTCTTCGGCCCAAATGACCGCATGGTGACGGCTCACGCGATCATCGCCGAACTGTACGTCGTTGTTGACGCCGCGCCCGATCGTCACAGGCTTGAAAAAACGCTTCTCGGTGACCGCACTGTCATCGCCCGACCACTTGAGCAGAATGAAGCCGCCGTCGGAATTGCGGTGGCGCCGCTGCGCCCAGCCCAAGCCCGGGTTGCTCTCCTCGATATCCTTCGAATCGCGCACGAGCTGCGGCGGCGCGAGGTCGTACTTCCACGAAAACCACGCGAGCGCTGGTGCAATCGCGATACCGGTGATTACGAATGCGCGCAACGTCCAATCCGCGAGCCCGAATGCCTGATAAAAAGACGCATACCCCTGAGCCAATGCCCAAAAGATCACGATGTACGCGCCGAGCAGTCGGACGACCTTGCGCCGGACGAGCTCGGACAGAAATTTGGATGGCTGTTTCATAAAGGCCGTAGCGTTGCCCCCGAGTCAAACGCGGGCGTCCACCAATGCGTCATGCGGAGTGTACCGTCATATGCACAAGATGTTGATATTACTGATTATGTTGCCGGAGTCCATTGGGCGGCCGAGGGCCCGAGTCTGTCGAGGTGTGTGGTACTCTGCGCACGTCAACTCTTGGAGAACACCATGCACAGTAGAAGAGCGTTCTTGGGGGCACTAGGGGGAACCGCCGCTGGCTTGTACCTTGCAGGTCCCGCCTTCGGCCAAGCTCGCAAAGAAGTCATGCTCGGCGACCGGCGGATCAAGACCGTCGACATACACTATCACGCGCACATTCCCGCGGTCATGAACGTGATCGAGGGCACTCCGCTCGAGCGCAACATCGGTGGCTCGCGCAACTTGAGCCCCGAGCGGTTCGTGGAGATGGACCGCCGCGGCATCGACGTCGGCGTTATCAGCGCGAACCAATACTGGTGGTATGCAGGCGAGCGCAGACTTGCGCGGGACGTCGTCCGCGTCCAGGACGAAGGCTTCGCCGAATGGGTCGACGATTACTCCGACCGCTTCGTGTTTCTGACCTCCGTCGCACTGCAGTTCCCGGATCTCGCAGCCGATCAGCTCGAGTACGCAGTCAACGAGCTCGGCGCCCGCGGCGCGTCGATCGGCGGTCACGTCGAAGGCGAGTATCCATCGAGTGAGCGCTTCGACGAGTTCTGGGCGAAGTGCGAGGAGCTCGACGTGCCAGTGTTCATGCACCCCGGCGGCGCCGAGAATCTCGCCCGCGAGGACGGCTTCGACGGCCGCGGCGATCTCGGCAACATCATCGGCAATCCGCTCGAGACGACGATGTTCCTCGCGCATATGATCTACGACGGCGTGTTCGACCGCTTCCCGCGCCTCAAAGTCGTCGGTGCCCATGGGGGCGGCTACTTCCCGGCGTACCTCGGCCGCTCCGAGGTCGCCTGCGACGTGCGCAACAACGCTGAGTGCATCAACGAGCTCAAGCCCAGCGAGTACCTATGGCGCAACATCTGGGTCGATTCGATGGTGTTCTCGGAAGAAGGCCTACGGCATCTCGTCGCCGAGATGGGCGCCAAGCACGTCGTCTACGGCTCGGATATTCCGTTCGATTGGCCCGATACGATCGACTTGATCGTCAACTCGCCGTCGCTGAGCGACGCGGATAAAGCGGCGATCCTCGGCGGCAACCTCGTCGATATGCTGAGGCTCGATCCCGACATATGATCGGACGCAGCGCGCGGTCCCGACCGCGCGCTGCGTCCCCCTCAAATACGCGCTGCATCCGTCAACGCTACACGCGGCCTCGGCTCGCTACGCGCGAAACTTCGGGAACAGCCGCTCGGCGTTGCCGCGGTCAAGCGCGTACTCGACATCCGGATGCAAGCCGATGCCCGGAATCTCGCGTGTCGTGACCTCGTACGGCTCGATCGGATAGTCGCTGCCGAACAGCAACCTCGAAGGCCCTGCAAATTCGAGGCCCGCGGCGACGACCCACGGAAAGCTCGCATGGCCGATCTCTAGATACAGCCTGCGCAGCTTGTCGAGGGCACCGTGCGGATAGAGATCCGGTCGGTCGCGCGGCACGCGGTCTTGAATGCGGCCAGCCAATATCGGCACGGTGCCACCCGTGTGCGCGACGATGAAATTGATGTCCGGGTAATTCGTCAGTACGCCATTCCAGAGCAGGCTCAGCACGGCGCGATTGACGTCGTTATCGAACTCCGAGACGTTGTTCGGGACTCCGGGCGGATTGATGCAGCAAAACGGTTCCGTGTTCGGATGCAGGAACACCGTCGTCTTGCGGCGGTTGAGTTCCTCGAAGACCGGCATCTGCGCCGGGTCGCCCGGCCACATGCGCCCTGCGCTGCTGTTCATCGACACGCCGTCCGCGCCGAGCGTGTCGAACGCGTACTCGATCTCTCTCAGGCTGCCTTCCGTGTCGGCCAGCGGAACGACTGCGAAAAAGCCATAGCGCCCGGGATATTCGACGCCGGCATTGGCAGCAAACTCATTCGCGCGGCGCGCCAGCGCGCGGGCCGCCTCGGAACGATCGTTGAGCGGCTCCGGGAAGCTCGTGCCGGACAAAATTGACGTCTCGACGCCGGCGCGATCCATATCCTCTATGCCGATCGCCGAAGTCCACTCGCGTGCCATCGGCAGAAACGGCGGCAGGTAGTGATGATGCACGTCGATACGGCCGCGCGCAGCACGCGATTGACCAAAGACGCCGTGCCCGGGCATCAGCGCGCAGCAGCTCGTCGCAACGGCGCCGCGCAAAAAAGCTCTGCGAGCCTTTGCGACCATTATTGCTCCCCCCCTGTTTTAGTTATCCTGCGAACCCGGTCGAACTCAATCCTAGGATCGCAGCGGAGACGATAGTAGCACGCGGCATTCGCGGCGCAGCGCGACGATCAGCGCGCCGGCTGCGCCTTTAGCCGCTCGATTTCGTGAGCAACGGCGTTCGGTGAGCCCGTGCGTGCCGCGAGCAGTTTGTAGAACGCCGGCACGACGAACAGAGTAAACACCGTCGCAATGCTGATCCCTGAGAAGATCACAATGCCGAGCGTCGTGCGGCTCTCCGCGCCGGGACCGCTCGCAAAAATCAACGGCACCGAGCCCATCAACGTCGAGCACGTCGTCATGACGACGGGTCTGAAGCGAATACGCGCCGCCTCGAGGATCGCGTCGGTGAACTCCATGCCCTCATCGCGCAGCTGGTTGATGAATTCGACTATCAACACGCCGTTCTTCGCGGCAATACCGATCAACATGACGATACCGATCTGGCTATAGATATTGAGCGTCTTGCCGGCGAGCGCGAGTCCGAGCAGGCCTCCCGTAATCGCAAGCGGCACCGTAATCATGATGACGGCGGGATGCACGAAGCTCTCGAACTGCGCCGCCAAAACGAGAAACACGACCAATAGCGCAATTCCGAACGTGAAAATCATCGAGCTCGACGCTTCCCTGTACTCGAGCGATTCGCCTTTGTAATCAATCTGCGCGGCCGGAGGCAGCTCAGCACGCACGAGGGCTTCGAGATATTCGAGCGCATCGCCCAACGAGTAGCCGGGCGCGAGATTTGCCGTGATCGTGACTGCACGCAACCGGTTATTGTGGTTTAGAATTCCGGGCCCTGCGCTGTCCTCTAGCTGCGTCAGGTTCGCTAGCGGGACAAGCTGTCCCGTGCGTTGCGAGCGCACGAAGATATTCGTCAAATCCGCGTACGTGCCGCGCTGCTCGACGCGCGCCTGCAGCACGACGTCGTACTCCTCACCGTCGACGACGTAGGTCGTGACCTGCCGCTCGCTCATCAGCGTCTGCAGCGTCTGGCCGATATCGCGCACCGACACGCCGAGACTGGCGGCGCGGTCCTTGTCGATCCGCACCAGTACCTGCGGCTGCGTCTCCTTGAGATCGGAGTCCAGTCGCAGCAAACCCGGATTCTCGGCCGCGCGCTCGAGGATGATATCGCGCCAGCGCGCGAGCTCGTCGAAGTTCGGCCCGCCGAGCACGAGCTGCACGGGCTGGCCTCCGCCGCCGCGGACCATTCCAGAGCGAATGAAGCTGATCATGCGCAGGTCCGGAATGTTGGCCCACTTGCTCTCGAGATCGGCCATGACCTCACCGGTCGAGACCGAACGCTCGTTCCAGGGACTCAACGTCACCGAGACGAATCCGGCCTGATTGCCGAAACCCGGCATCGAGATCAGTCCGCGCTGGATGTCGCCGGACTCGACCCATGGGCGCATCGCCTCCTCTATCGGAGGGGCCTGCGCGGCCAAATGCTCGAAGCCCGCGCCTTCCGGCGCTTGAAGGCGCGCGAAGAACGCGCCCTGGTCCTCGACGGGCACGTACTCGCGCGGGATCGTTTGCAGCAGCACGTAGGCCGCGGTCGCAAACGCCAAAGTCAACGCGACTGCCGCCATCGGCACACGCAACACCCACCGAAGCGCCGCTTGATACTTTGCCGCAATCGCATTGAAACCGCGATCAAGCACGTGCGTGAGCCGGCTTTCGCGCTCGGCGGGTTTGAGCAGCAGCGAGCACAGCATCGGTGCGAGCGACAACGCGAGGATGCTCGAGAAGATCAACGCCGCAGATACCGTAACGGCAAGCTCGGCGAAGATTCGGCCGATGTTGTCGCGCAGAAATGCGATCGGCGCAAATACCGCGACGAGCACGACGGTCGTCGCAATGACCGCGAACGAGACTTGCCGGGTGCCGTTGAACGCGGCAAGCAGTGGCGGCTCGCCCTCCTCGATGCGTCGATGCGCGTTCTCGAGCACGACGATCGAGTCGTCGACCACGAGACCGATCGACAGCACCATTGCAAGCAACGTCACGAGATTGATCGAGAAGCCGAACGCCGCGAGCGCCATGAACGTCGCAATCAGACAGATCGGGATCGTCGCAAGCGGTATCAGCATAGCGCGCAGATTGCCGAGGAACACCAAAATCACGAGACCGACGAGCGCCGTCGTGATGCCGATCGTCCAATAGACGGCATTCACGGCAGCGCGGATATATAAGGAGTCGTCGCCGGCTGTGATCAGCTCCATGTCGCCGGGCAATTCGGCATTGATGCGCTCGGCTTCGGCCGCGACGCCGTCGAGCACGTCGACGGTATTCGCGGTCGACTGTTTGACGATACTGAACCCGGTCGTATTCGCACCGTTCGTACGAAACAGCCGCTGCGGCTGGCGCGGACCCACCTCGACCCGCGCGACTTCGCCGAGGCGGATCAGATGGCCGTCGGCACCTTGCGCCAAGACGAGCTGGCGAAAATCGGCTTCCGTCTCGTAATTTCTCGCGATCCGGACCTGAAAATCGCGCTCGCGCGACTCGAGTTGACCGGCCGGCAACTCGAGGTTTTCCCGGCGCAACGCGTTCTCGACATCCGTGACCGTCAGGTTGCGTGCTGCAAGCGCGAGGCGATCCAGCCAGATACGCATCGACGGGCCGCCGGCGCCCTGCACGTTGACTTGCGAGACGCCGGGCACCGTTGCGAACCGGTCGACGAGGTAGCGATCGAGATAATCGGTCAGCTCCATCGTGCTCAACGTGTCACTCGCGAGCGTGAGCCACACGATCGGCCGTGTGTCGGCATCAGCTTTGGATACAGTCGGCGGCTCGACATCGAGCGGCATCCGGCGCGCGACACGCGCGACGCGATCGCGCACGTCGTTAGCCGCCTCGTCGAGATCGCGGCTCAAGTCGAACTCGACGCGAATCTGCGAGCGCTCGTCGCGACTCGTAGAGACGATAGACTTGACGCCTTCGATACCGCTGAGCTCGCCCTCGAGTAACTGTGTGATGCGCGTCTCGATGACGTTGGCGGACGCGCCCGAATACGCCGTCGTCACCGATACGATCGGCGGCACGACGTCCGGATACTCGCGCACGGTCAGCTCGCGAAACGATAGTATGCCGAGCGCGACGAGCATGAGGCTCAGCACCGTAGCGAACACCGGCCGCTTCACGGAAAGATCAGACAACCACATCGTGCTTCACTCCCGCAGAGAACATGATGGGCCTTAGATTGGCGCCCGGGGCGGGTCTTGCAAGGACTCGCTCGGTACAGCACTGCTAATCTCTGAATCGGATTCCGCGAGGCGGACCCGACTGCCGTTGCGCAGCTTGATCGTGCCTTCGACGACGACTTGCTCGCCCTCGTCGAGGCCGCTCGTCACCTCGACGCGCCCGAAGCGCCGCTCGCCGATCTCGATCGGGCGTTGATGCGCGACGAGATCGGCGTCGACGGTAAAAATGTATGCCTGGCCGCTGAGCTCGAACACAGCGCCCTCGTCGACGACGAGCACGTCACGCTCGGCCATGACGACGCGCACCGTCAACAGCATGCCGGGCCTGAGCTCGCCTGCACCGTTAGGAATGTGCGCACGAACCGTCACGGCGCGCGTCACCGGATCGACGCGCGAACCGACCGTTCGGACCGTGCCCTCGAACGATCGATCAACGAAACCTGCGCTCTGCGCAAACACCTTCGCGCCGGGCACGACGGCACCGAGATACACTTCCGGCACCGTGAAATCGAGCTTGATGATCGAGATGTCGTCCAGCGTCGTGATCGGCGTATTAGGCGTCAACAGCGTACCGGGGCTGACCTGGCGGAAACCCAGAACTCCCGAGAACGGGGCTTGGATGAGTCGGTCGCGTAGCCGCGCGACGACCGTGTTGAGCCTGGCTTCCGACGCCGCAGCGCGCGATCGTGCCATATCGAGATCGGAGGCCGGTGCGAGTCCCGCAGCCGACACCTCCTCGAGGCGACGCAGTTGCGTCTCGGTATCCTCCAAGTTAGCGCGCGCCTCCTCGAGCAGCGCCTCCTCTTCTTGATTCGTCAGCTCGATCAGGACCGCGTCGGCCTCGACGAAGTCGCCGTCCTCGAAGTTCACGCGACGCACGGTGTCGGTGACTTTGGCCGTCAGCGTGACTGATTCGTTCGCGAACGCCGTGCCCAGTGCCTCGACGGTATCGACGAGTGTCTCGCGACGAGCCGGCGCGACGGCCACGACCGGCGCCTCGCCTCCACCACCCGGGCCGCGCCCGCCGCCGGCGGGCGCACCGACATCGCGCGTGAAAAACCAACCGGCGAAAGTCGCGGCAATCGCGAGAGCGACGAAAATCGCGAGATTTTTCATGAGCCTGACGCTCCAAGCGGCATTCGCCGCCGATCGCCGATTATGCCACACGGCCAGCCGATCACTGCCAAACTGTGACTCGGCAGCAGTGTTGTTAGTTCCCCAAAAAAAGGCCCCCGGTCCGCCCGAAGGCGGGCCCGAGGGCCAGTCGAGGAGCCGGATACCCCCTGTGCTCGCGACTATGGAATCGTCTTGGAAGCCTCGTTGGAGAAAGTACTCTTCAGGCCGCTCGCGCTGATCGACTTGACTGCGAAGAAGTGCGTGCCATTCGCGAGATTTTCGACAACATAGCTCGTAATGCCGGGGTTCATGACAGTCACCGAGTTCGGGTAGTTGCCGGAGGCTCCACCCCACGCGATCTCGTAACCGGCAAGATTGTCGAGCGGGCTGCCGTCGACATTCGTCGTCGGCGCCTCCCAGCTCAACGTCGCGGTGCCGAGCGCGATGGCATCGACGGCAATCGAGAACGCCGGCAGGTTGACGCTGTCCTTTCCATCGCTAACGCTGATCGAGATGCTCGCGTAGATACCGATATCGCCTGCCCCCGGCACACCGCTCAGCTGACCGGTCGAGCTACTGAAGCTCGCCCACGAAGGCTGGTTCTGGATCGTGAATGTCAGCGTATCGCCATCGGCATCGCTCACTGTCGGCGTGAAAGCGTACGTGAAACCCGCGACGACGGACGTCGCCGGTGTACCGGAGATAACCGGAGTACCGGAGATAAAAGGCGGCGAGTTGCTCGCAACCAGCTCATTGGCGCTTGTAGCCAGCACGAGTGAGAATTCGGCCTCCGATCCCGCCGCGACTTGGCCGATGGGACCCGAAAGCTCGCCGGCCGTCATCGACGGCACGACGAGACGCGCCGTCTCCGCCGTCGCGCCCGACTGCAGGCCAGCAAGACCGTCGCGTATCGCATCGAGCGATCCGGCGTTGCCCAGCTCGCTTGCAGCGTCGATGCCGTCGAGCAGCGAATGGACCAGGTGCGCATTGACCGGTCGCGACTCCGTGAGCTCAGGCGCTTGTCCCGAGGCAAGCATTCGAACGATGTCGTCGAGCGTCGCTGTCGCGATCCGCCCGTTGACCCTAAGCTCGTTTCGCATCAGCTCGGCGGCAACTTGCGCCTCGATGAGCAGCGTGATCGCCGAGATGCGGCGATTCGTGCCCGCGGCACCACTGCCATCGAGCTTACCGTCGACCAAATCAGCCCCGATCGCGTCAATGACCGTATCGATGCTCGCGCTGAAGCCCGCGCGTGTCGCAGCTGCGGCGACGCGCCGGAATATCTCGGCGAGTCCTTCGGCGGACTTGATGATCTCTGCGAGGTTCGAATCGTCGATCGGAACCGTCAGCGGATCGAGGCTGATCGCGGACGTCATGCCAAGATTGAATTCAGCGGCAATGCTATCGATGGCCGTAGCGACCGTCTGAGCACTCAAGCCAATGCTCGTCTGTCTCGCAGTCGCGATCGCGAGCGTCGTATACGGATTGATATGCGCGATCGTCGTGTTCCGCGGAGACGACACAGTCGATGTCAGCAGAAAGTCCAGCGGCAAGCCGGATATCAAATCCACGCCACCGCTCGCCTCGATCGTCAACGGATAATGCTTGCCCTTCGTCTTGACCTCGACGTCGTAACTGGCCGTTGCATTACCGATGCCCGTTGCCAACACCTCGCCGGTCTTCGATATGACTCTGATCAACGCGTTGGCGGCAGGACCGTCGCCAACGCTACCGGATACTGCCAAATCGTACTCTTCCTCCGCTGCAAGCGACTCCCCTGCCGGCTCCGTTTCGTCACTCGATGAACATCCCTGAATAAACAGCACTAACCCTAGAGCGATTGGCTTCCATAGCCAGCGTCGATCCCTCATGCTTCCGCTCCCCTGAGGTACGGCAAAGGATCGGTGCACGGCTCAGCAGAGCCTACGGAGACCGCATAGACTTACGTTGGCGTTGCCTGTGAAAACTGACCGAAGAGGACAGTGCCCGCTGAACCCGTTCGGCTGGCAACCCCGCTATCTTCTATTTAGAAGACCGGAAGCTTTGCGTCCCGACCTCACGATCGGTTTGCCATTTTCAGCCCAGTCACTAAGGACTGTACGGGATCACAGTAACAATGAGACTTGCGTCACGCATCATGTCGCAGGCGAGAGACATCGGTCACA
>JAHEEN010000291.1 GCA_024640685.1 Rhodospirillaceae bacterium | reverse complement strand
AGTTAAGGTAGCCTCCGCAATCCGGCGCCGAGCCCTCATGGCTAAATCCATTGTTTGCCACATCAACGTTGCTCGCGGTTTTCGCGGGGGCGAGAGACAAACAGAGCTGCTGATTCGCGAACTCGCAAAGCGGGACGTACCGCAGACGCTCGTTTGCCGACGAGCGCAACCACTTAGTCGACGCTTGTCGGACGTCGATGTCGAGATCAAGGAAGTTTCGGGCAATCCCTTCGGTGTCGTCGCGGCCTGCGGAGGAGCCGAGTTGCTGCATGTGCACGAAGGCCGCAGCGTATACGCAGCATGGATTCGCAGTCGCTTGAGTGGCGTTCCCTACGTAGTTACACGCCGCGTCAACAACCCTATTCGTGGGCACCGCTTGGCACGCAGCGCTTATCGCGGAGCGGCAAGAGTCGTCGCAGTTGCGCCGCAGGTTGCGGACATCGTCAGAGCCTGGGATCAAGCCGTCGATGTGAGCGTCGTGCACAGCGGTAGCAGTGGGCTCCCAGCCGATGCTGACGAGGCTCGGAGAATACGGGCGCAATGGCCCGAGAAATTTTTGGTCGGGCATGTCGGTGCACTCGATAACGCGCAGAAAGGCCAGGAATTCATCATCGAAGTGGCTCGCAGGTGCGCCCTCGAGCATCCTGATCTGCATTTCTTGCTAATCGGCGGTGGCGAGGACGAGGAATTTCTGCGCGAGCTCGCAGGAGACCTGACGAATATTACCTTTACTGGGTTTGTCGAGAACGTGGGTGACTACCTCAACGCGCTCGATATTTTTGTTCTGCCGTCGAATCGTGAGGGTATCGGAAGCATTCTCTTCGATGCGATGGAGCAGAGACTCGCTATTGTCGCGAGCCGGGTCGGAGGAGTGCCCGATATTGTCCATGACAACGAGAACGGGTTGCTCATCGATCCGGCGTCTCCATCGCAACTCCTGGACGCGATCCGAACCTTGCACGCTGATGCAGCGATGCGATCGAGGCTGGGTCAGGCAGGCGAGCGTATCGCAGCAAATTTCACCGCGCACGCCATGTGTGAGAAATATTTCGAGATATATCGCGACGCTCTGGGCAGGCCTATAGTCGCGTCGGGATCGTGAAACGGATGCATTTGATGGCAATAAGATCCCTTTGCGTAACCAATGGCGCTGACCGACCAACGACGGCAACGCTCATCGGTCTTCACGAAAAAGGCGTCGACATCGATGTTATCTGTCCGCGCACGAGGCCGAGCTACCAGGTTCTCGAGAAGGCCGGCGTGCCGGTCATCGATCTAGAGATTAAAAAGAATCGCGATCGCAAAGCGATCGCGGCTATGGTCGGCCTTTTTGCAAGCAAAGACTACGATGTTCTGCACGTCTTCAACAGCTACGCACTGACCAATGGAATCGCAGCTGCACGCGATACGCAGATTAAAATCGTTGCCTACCGAGGAATCGTCGGCAATGTCAGTTACTTGGATCCGATGTCGTGGTGCCGTTGGCTGAATCCGCGCATCGATAGAGTCGTCTGTGTGGCCGACGCCATCAGAACCTTTTTTCTGGACATGAAACCCGCGTTCCTGCGTGGACCCGACTCGAAATACGTCACGATATACAAGGGACATTCGCTCGATTGGTATCAAGACGCGCCTGTAGAGCTAGAGCAGTTCGGAATACCGGCGGACGCCTTCGTTCTCGCTTGCGTCGCGAACCTGAGGCCACGCAAAGGTATCGACGACCTCGTCGCGGCAACGGACTTCTTACCGGAAGGAGCAAACATACACGTGCTTCTGATCGGCAACATGGACGACAAAAGGCTGGGTGCGCAGATTGCTGCGAGCGCCTATCGCAACCGCATCCACCTGGCTGGTTTCCGGGATGATGCGCCGGCCGTCGTTGCCTCTTGCGACGCGATCTGCCTCCCGTCGAAGAAACGCGAGGGGCTGCCACGATCGATCATTGAGGCGATGAGCTATGGCGTTGCGCCTATCGTCACGGACAGCGGTGGCAGCCCAGAGCTAGTCGTCGACGGCGTTAGCGGTATCGTCGTCGAATCCCGTAATCCGCGATCGATCGCTGCCGGAATCGCGCGGCTCTACGAGGACCGCGATCTCTGCTCGCGGATGGGTCGAGCGGCACGCGAGCGGATCGCAAGCAGCTTTCGGGTCGAAGATACGATCGACAGGACGCTCGAGCTCTACCAGGAACTGGCAGCCGAGAAGCGAGCTGGACAGTAACAGTCGCGCGGTAGGAGAGGCCGGGATTGGTTTACGTCGCTGGAAGCATCGGTGCGCGCGAGACCAAGTCTGTTAGAAATGCCAGTACCGTTCGTACCCGGGCCGAGCGACGCATCTCCACGTGAGTGACGGCCCACAGCGGTTCCTCTTTGAGACCGAAGCCAGGCAGGCGCTCGAGTTCGGCGTCAAGCTCTCCGACAAAGCAGTCAATGAAGCCGATACCAACTCCCTGGCGCGTCAGATCCGTAATTCGGGCCTCGGTATTGGCGCGCGCGACGATGCGTCCGCCCGACACCCGCTCGAGCAGGAAGTCATTGTATGCGGCGTGAGCCGGCGAGTCCGGCAATCCAATCAACGGCAACTGGCCCGGCCACGATTTTCCGCGCGCCTGATAGAACGCGGTTCCCAGCAACCCCAACCGTCGCGCGACCATCTCCGGCTGAGTCGGCTCGGCCATGCGAATCGCAATGTCGGCCTCACCGCGCGAAAGGTCGAACAATCGTAGGTCCGACTCCAGCGTCACTTCCAGCCCCGGATGAGGCACTAGCAAGTCACGTAGCGAAGGCACGACGAGATGATCGAGAAAATTATCGAGCGCCGTGATCCGCACGGCACCCTCGACTCGCGCATCGCTGTTGCGAATTTGCCGCTCGAGTGCGCTCGCCTGTAGCTCCATCTCCTCGGCGCATGCGACGACACGCCTGGCAGCAGCGGTAGGCCGATAACCGCCAGCCATACGGTCGAACAGTCGCGTACCCAATGCCTCCTCGAGGGCGGCAATCCGACGACCCACGGTGCTGGTATTGACGTTAAGCAGCTTGCCGGCACCGACTAGGGTCCCTGCGCGATGCAAGCCCAATACGAACTTCAGGTCATCCCACTGCATGAGTTTGCATTTATGCAATTGTGATTCGCCATATTAGTATTTATTTGCATCTATGCAAATACGTAAACTGCTCCAAGACCATTCCGCCGGGCACCCGGCATTTCAGGAGAACGACATGACTCATCCTGCGACCGATACCGTCAAGCAGTTTTTCGAGACGGTCTTCGAGGCCGGCGACGTTGACGCCACCGCCCATTT
>JAHEEN010000095.1 GCA_024640685.1 Rhodospirillaceae bacterium | reverse complement strand
GCTGCAGCAACTCTTGCCGGCTAAACGCGCGGCCGGAATGCTCGATGAAGAACTCCATCAGCCGAAATTCCGTTGGCGCTAACGACACGCTGTCCTCGCGAACGAACAGCCGATGAGCGACCCGATCCAGCAACAGCGGACCGGCGCGTATCCGATCTCTTCGACTCACTGCTGGCGGCCGACGGAGGCAGGCGCTGACTCGCCCGACGAGCTCCTCAGACGTAAACGGCGTCACAATACAATCATCGGCACCGAACTCGAGCGCAGCAATTGCATCGCTGATGTCGTCCTCGGGAGCAAGGACGACGATACGGCTTGCGCTCGTATCTTGTTCCGACTTGAATGCGCTGACTACCGCTTCTGTATCGTCGAGTCCGCGCCATTGGAGAATGATCAAAGCTGGCGCCGCGGCTTTTATTCGAGCCAACGCCGTGTCGATATCTTCCGCACCCGCGACGTAGTAGCCAGCAGCCTCGAGGCTGCGACGTGCCTCATCTCTGAGAGCTTTGACAGTGTGAATGACGAAGACGGCGTCGCCCATGAGGCTTGCTTTCCAAGATGCTGGGCTCACAGTAGAGCACCGCATCTTTGCAAGTTCTTTGCGCTTTTATTGCGATATTGTTACGACGAAGAAACTCGTCGCAAACTGTAATCCGATACGCCTCTAAGCGCTGCGTAGGGCCTCGACGAAGCGCCGGCTCCATGCATGAATGTCGTTTTTCTCGAGTATCGAGAGCATCGCCGCATGTCGCGCACGGCGCTCGTTGAGCGGCATTGCAAGCGCCTGTTGCAGTCCGTCGGCGACCCCCTGGCGATCGTACGGATTGACGAGCACAGCTTCTTTCAGCTCCTTCGCGGCACCGCACAACGTCGACAGCACTGGCATCCCGGGATCCTTGGGATTCTGGCTTGCGACGTACTCCTTCGCGACGAGATTCATGCCGTCGCGAATCGGTGTCACGAGACCGATGCGGGCCTCGCGCAAAATCGCCATCAGCAACTCGCGACTGTAACCACGATTTAAGTATCGAATCGGCATCCAATCCATTTCGGCGAACCGCCCGTTGATATTGCCGGCGGCGGTCTCGAGACCCTGTCGAATGCGGTCGTAGGTTCGAACTCCGGTCCGCGTCGGTGGCGCAATTTGAAGATAGACGACTTCGCCGCGCTCCGATGGATAACTTTCGAGCAACGTCTCGAAACCGCGGAACCTGAGCTCGAGGCCCTTGCTGTAATCGAGCCGATCGACGCCGATAATGAGCTTGCGGCCACCGAGACTCCCGGTGAGCCGCTCAACTTGCTTGTGCCGCGAGTTCTCGACGGCGACGCGTTGACATTCGGCGACGTCGATGCCGATTGGAAACACATCGGCCCTGAATCTTCGACCGAACACTTCGATCGTGCCGTCGTCGTGGACGGCGCCACCGATCTCGGGCTGAACCATGCAGTCCTGGAACGACGACAGGTCCCGCTCGGTCTGAAATCCGACGACGTCGTAGGCGGCAAGCCCACGCAAGATCTGCGGATAGCACGGCAGCACGCGTAACACGTCGAAGTTCGGAAACGGCACGTGCAAAAAGAATCCGATCGGTTGCTTGATGCCCGATTGGCGCAACGATAGCCCGAGCTGAAAAAGGTGGTAGTCGTGCACCCAGATCAAGTCGTCGGGCTGCAAAACGTCGACTAGACGCCGCGCGAAAAACTCGTTGACGCGCGTATACGCAGCGTATTGCGAGCGGCGGAACGTAAAGTAACCCACCATGAAGTGCAGCAGCGGCCACAGCGAGTCGTTGCTGAAGCCGTTGTAGTAGCCATCGAAGTCGGCAGTGTTGAGGTCGATCGTCACGAACTCGATATCCCCGGAGCGGCTCGACTTCGTGTCGCCGGGTTCGGACTCGGTCGTCCGACCGCTCCAGCCGAACCAGACACCGCCCTGCTCGTGCAACGCCGAAAGAACGCCGACCGCGAGCCCGCCGGCCGATTTCCCGGCTTTAGGCGCGGCGACGCGGTTGGACACAGCGATCAGACGGCTCAAAACGCCTCCTCCCACGAGCGGCTCAGCCGCATTGCGCCCATGATGATGCCGACCATGCTGTAGGTTTGCGGGAAGTTACCCCAGAGCTCGCCGGTCGAAACGTCGAGATCCTCGGACAACAAACCCAGCTGCGTGCGCCGAGCCAGCATGTTGCCGTAGAGCTCGCGAGCCTCGTCGCGACGACCGACGGCGGCCAACGCGTTGATGTACCAGAACGTGCAAATGTTGAACGCCGTCTCGGGCAAACCGAAATCGTCTGGATTCGCGTAGCGATACATGTATGGGCCCTGCTTGAGCTCTTTCTCGATCGCCGCGAGTGTCGCTAGAAAGCGCGGATCGTCCGCGGACACGAAACCGAGCTCCGGCAGTATCAACAAGCTCGCATCCAGATCCTCACCGCCAAAGCTCGCAACGAAGCTCCGGCGGCGCTCACTCCAGGCCTCTTTCAGTATCGCATCGCGGATTCGTCCGGCTTCCTGGGCCCAGGTTGCAGCCTTGTCGGCTTTGCCGACATGCGTCGCTATACGCGCAAGGCGATCGCACGCAGCCCAGCACATGACGCTCGAATACGTATGCGTCATCGCACGGCCACGATACTCCCACGGGCCCGCGTCCGGTTGATCGTGAAGGGCGATCGCCTGCCTGCCGAGCGCCTCGAGGCGCACGATGTTCTGCTCGGCCCCGGTTTGCAGCATCCGACGATCGAAGAAGCTCTGCGTCGCTGCGAGCACGGTTGCGCCGTAGACGTCGTGCTGCTTCTGTCGATAGGCATCGTTGCCGATGCGCACCGGCCCCATGCCACGATATCCCGCTAGGCTCGTGATCTCTCGTTCCTCGAGCAACGCCTCGCCCGAGATACCGTAGACAGGCTGCAGCGGCGCATCGGTTGCACGCTCGGCGATCACGTTGAACAGATAGCGGAGAAACTCCTTCATAGTGCGTGTCGCGCCGAGTCGGTTCAGTGCCTGGACCGTGTAATAGCTATCGCGCAGCCAACAGTAACGATAGTCCCAGTTTCGACCGCTATCGCGCGCCTCCGGGATCGACGTTGTCAGCGCCGCCAGCACGGCGCCCGTGTCCTCGTATGTGCAGAGCTTCAACGTAATCGCTGCACGAATCACGTCGTCCTGCCATTCGAACGGAATCGACAACGCGCGCACCCAGCCCTGCCAGTACGCCATCGTCTCGCCGTACATGTCCCGGCACGCCTTGTCCGGATCATCACGCAACGACTCGTCGGGCCCGAGGATCAATGCAATTGGGCGCTCAACGACGAACGTGCGCTCCTCGAGCAGCGCTGCAAGCGGCGCGTTGGTCGTCACGCGAATTGTGTAGCTGTCGTTCGTGTAGCGGATGTGGCTGCTACCGTGGGTGCGAGTCGCGTGGCGCGCACCGTAGCCGGCTGCCGGGCGCAGACGAATGCGCACGGCCGGGCTACCCGAGACCGGCACGATGTTGCGCACGATCATGACCGGATGATAGCTGCGGCCGAACTGGTTGAATCGCGGCGCAAAGTCGACAATCTTGACTGCACCGCCGTTTTGGTCGTGCAACGTCGTCGTCAGTATCGCCGTGTTGTCGACGTAGGATTGCTCGGCGCGCGCGAAGCCATCGAGCTCGATCTCGAAGCATCCGGGCGTGCCGTCGCTAGCCTGAGGATTGAGCAGCGTGCAAAATGACGGATCGCTGTCCATGCGCGGGAACGAGCCCCAAACGATCCGGCCACGATTGTCGATCAACGCCGCAATCTGGCAGTTGCCGATTACGCCGAGCTCGAGCGTTGTTTGATCTGACTGTGCTTGCGTCGTCACGATAGCTGCTCGTCCCCCGTGTTCGTCTCGAGCCAAGCCGTAACGGCATCGACATCGGCCAGGCGCCAACCCGCGCTCGTCGGCCCGTGATTGACCTTGACCGAGATCCCGCCGAGATCGTTGACGACTCGAAATCCGTCCTCGTCGGTCACGTCATCGCCGACGAAGATCGGCGTGCGGCCCGCGAACGGCGGCTCGCTCATGAAATCGCGGATCGCTGCGCCCTTGTCGGCTGCGACCGGCTTGATCTCGAGCACATGATTGCCATGCATCACTTCCCAACCTTCCGGCAGTAACTCCGCAAGTTCGGTGCCGAGAGCTGCGACCTCATCGGCTCGTTCCGGCACTTGGCGGAAGTGCACGGCGAGCGCGAGCTGCTTGTCCTCGAGCACGATGCCGGGCCGCGCTGCCGCAAAGGCCGCAAGTTTTTCTCGCAGCGAGTCTAGCGCGCGCGCCTCGACGAGCGGCGGTAGCTCCCTGCCGTCGGCGCGGCGGCGTTCGACGCCGTGCAAGCCGGCGATCGCAAACCGGTGCGGCGCCAGCAGCGCGTCGAGGTCACCAATCGTGCGCCCGCTGACGAATGCGACTGCACCATGATCGAGTGCTGCGAGATCCGTCAGCAGACGTCGGAAGCGCGCGCTCGGCGCGACGCCGTCAGGCGTTGCGGCAAACTCGAGCAACGTGCCGTCCAGGTCTAAAAAGAGCGCGGGTCGGCGCGGCCACGGCGGGCCTGTGCCAGTATCGGTCATCGCGGAACGATACCGCCTGACCGCGCACTCGGCAAAAGGAATGCCGGAATCGCGATCGCCGCGCCCGAATCGTGCTCTCTAACGCGGCACCGCACCAACGTGGTGCAGTCGATCGGACAGATGGACTGACGCCCGACCGCTTGCGATCTCGATGTATGCCGCCGGTAGGCCACGGCACGGGACTTGCACCACCGTAGCATCGCAAATCGGGAGCAGACATGCGTCCCAACGTCATTCGCGGCCTCGTCGTGTTCTGCGCGGCAGCACGCTATTTGAGCTTCAAGATGGCTGCCGACGAACTCTGCATCACACCATCTGCAGTCAGCCACCAGATCAGGGCAATCGAAGACTTGCTTGGCGCGCCGCTTTTCGAGCGGCGCACACGTTCGATCGTGCTGACACTCGTCGGCGCTGCGCTCTATTCGCAGACCGGGCCGTTACTGAGCTCACTCGATGCCGTCGCGAGCGAGTTCTTGACCAAGTCGAGCCGCCGCCGCGTGTTGCGAATCTCTCTGCCGCAGTTTTTCGCCAGCGAGGTGTTGATCCCGCGGCTGGAGGCCTTCACGCAGGCCCATCCGAGCTTAGATATCCACGTTGACACGACCGACGGTCGCGACACGGAGTTTTCGAGTGACGGCGATGCCGCGGTGCGGCTATTGCCGTCGGAGCCGAAAGGCTACTGCTCCTTGCCATTGTTCGGCCTCGAGCTGATACCGGCCTGCGCGCCTGCCTACGCGGAGCGTCACGACCTTCACGACCGCAAAACGCTCAGCGACTGCACGCTGATCATCCATCGATCGAGGCCCGACGCTTGGAACGATTGGCTCGCGTTGAGCGGCACGCGACTGGCCAAACAACCTCGGATCATCGAGCTCGATAACATGTTCGCCGTCGCGCGCGCGGCTGAGCGCGGGCTCGGGATCGCGCTCGTGCCGCTGCGAATCTCCGGCGCATGGATTCGCAGCGGGGCGCTCGTGACACCGCTAGCCACGATCCTCGACGCTGGCGAGCAGTATTACTTCATGTGCCGTCCGAAAGACGCGAACGACTCGGACATCGTCATGCTAAGAAGGTGGACGATCGACATTTGCATGGCACATGAGTAGCCGTCACGCGTGACGCGAAAAACATTCGTTTGTCGCGAGTCCTAACCGTGGCTACAGTGAGGTCGTCTTTAGCAACATCGTTGAACAAGGAGGTTTACGATGAGTGGATCACGCAGGATGCAAATCAACGAGCGCTCGATAGTGAGCGCACCGCCCGCCGCGGCGCCGAATGCCACACGCCCGACCGAAGCCGGTCCGACAACCGGTACCGTCAGGAGAGTTCACTTTGCGGGCATCGCGCCAATCGGTGCCGCGAACGGCTGGAGAGCTAGTTTCATGTCGGTATAGGCGAGGTTCGCGAACGCCGTGGCGTTTGTTCGCTCCCCCGCGGACGCCACGGCGAACCTCAGCCCACCGTTCATTTCGCCCGGCCCGACGTGGCCGGGCTTTTTTTCGCCGGCTACCCTCGGTGGCCACTCGAGTGCGTGCCGCTCAGCCGGCGACCGTTGTGTAATGCGCTACCTGCGGCGGCGGATCGTAGAAGTGATGCAGCAGCGCACGCCACTGCTGATACTCCGGCGAATTGCGAAATCCTTCAGTATGGTCCTCGATCCGGTCCCATTCGACGAGCAACACGTAACGCGATGGTGTCTCGATGCAACGCTCGAGGCGATGCGACCGGTAGCCCTGCATCGACTGCAGAATCGGCGCAGCTTGCGGAAAGGTTTGCTCGAACTCCACTTCTCGACCGGCGACTACATCCAGCACGGCAATCTCCAACACCATCGTCAATCTCCTGTCATCGTCCATAAATTCCCGCGCCGGTCGCCGCCGACAGCGTGCCGGATAATACCGTTACCGCCTTGCCCCGAAGCATGACACGATCCGCGCCGACGTCGACCCGTACGACACCACTGCGCGTGGACGCTTGAAACCCTGTCAACGTCGGCTTGCCGAGACGCCCGCTCCAATACGGCCCGAGGCAACAATGTGCCGATCCGGTCACCGGATCCTCGTCGATGCCGGCGTTCGGCGCAAAAAAGCGCGATGTGAAATCGAATCGCTCGTCGCTAGCGGTAGCCGTCACGATGACGCCGGCAACGCCGGTCGCGCGCAGCGCGAGGAAGTCCGGCGCGACGTCTCGAACCGTCGCCTCGTCGACGACGATCAGATAATTGCCGTTGTCGGCAAGGCCGACAAATATCGGCGCGACACCAAGCGCCTCGATCAGCCCGGGCAGCGGCGGTGCCTCGCGCGCGGGCGTCGCGGGGAAATCGAGCGCGATCCAGTCGCCGTCACGCGTGCACGTCAGGATGCCGCTTTGCGTGTCGAAGCGAATGTCCGCGGTCGGTTCGACGATCGCGTCGGTCCAAAGCACATACGCCGATGCAAGCGTCGCGTGACCGCACAGCTCGACCTCGACGGTCGGCGTGAACCATCGCAATACAAACCGGTCCTCGAGCGGATGGACGAACGCAGTTTCCGACAAGTTCAGTTCGGCTGCGACCGCTTGCATCCATTGAGCGTCGGCCGGGCCATCGAGTAAGCACACGGCGGCCGGATTGCCCGAGAACGGCCGATCGGTGAACGCGTCGACGACGGTGCAAGGCACGTCGCTCATCAGTTCAGTCTCCATCGCAGATATTCTGACTTCGCCGCGGCAAACAGCGGTCGCACGCCCTGCGCGCCCAATTGGTCCATGATAGCGTCTAAGAACTACGCAGCTTCACACGAGCGCGACTGACGATATGTTCATCGGTCATTACGCCGTTGCCTTTGGCGCGAAACGTTTTGCACCCCAAGTCTCGTTGGGCGCGCTGTTTTTGGCCTGCCAGCTCGCCGACCTGATATGGCCGAATCTGGTCCTAGCCGGTATCGAGCGCGTAGCCATCGAGCCGGGCGCGACCGCGATGACGCCGCTAAGCTTTGTGCACTATCCATACTCGCACAGTCTCGTCGCGCTGCTCGTCTGGGGAGCGCTGTTTGCAGTGTCATACCGTCTGCTGACTCGGTCGTCGCTGGCCGCAGCTGTGACGATCGGCGCAGTCGTCGTCAGTCACTGGGTGTTGGATGTCCTCACGCACCGCCCCGACATGCCAGTGCTACCGAACGACTCGGTGCGGCTCGGCCTGTCGCTCTGGAACTATCCTGCACTCGCGATACCGATCGAGATTACGTTGTTCGGCGCAGGCGTCTGGCTCTACGCGCGCGCAACGACGCCGGCCGACCGGATCGGCCGCATTGGACTCTGGGCGCTCGTAGGATTTCTACTCGTCGTGTTTGCGGCAAACCTGCTCGGGCCGCCACCCCCGTCGGTGGCGGCGCTTGCGTGGTCCGCGCAGGCGATGTGGCTGCTCGTCGCCGTCGGCTACTGGATCGACCGTCACCGCAAGCCGGCTCCCGACTAGCGCCAAACGACCGACTCGATCAGCGCTTCGTGTAGCGGCGCAGCCCCATATCGCCCGTTCGCGACGCGTAGACGACGTCGCTGCGATTGGCGACGACGCCTTCCTGAGAGCCATCGCCATCGGGGTCGGCGATGAATGCTGTCACCGTGCCGTCGCGCGCGCTGCCGATGCGGATGCCTTCCTTCCAGTCGGGACGAATGTCGGCACCATCGTGAACGTCGTCGGACTGCGAGTCGGCGACATAGATCATGTCGTTGGCGTCGATGTGCACGTCGCTCGGCCGGCCGAATTGCGTCCACGCGTCGAGGAAGTTTCCGTCTTGGTCGAAGATCTGAATCCGATCGTTCTCGCGATCGCCGACGAACAACCGCCCCTGCGAGTCCATCGCCAACGAATGCGCTGTCGCGAACTCACCCGGGCCCGTGCCGCGGCGCCCGAAGCTCTTGATGAACGTGCCGTCCGGCGCAAATTTCACGACGCGCGCGTTCGTGTTTCCACCGTGACCGTCGCCGACGAAAATGCTGCCGTCGGGTGCGACGAACACGGCCGAGGGCCGGTTGAACGTGTTCGGGCCTTCGCCGGCGACGCCGGCTGTGCCGAGCGTCATCAACAGCTCACCGTCGGGGCTGAATTTGAACACCTGGTGTCCCATGCCGTCGCGACGCGGGTCCTTACCGTCGGGCCCTTGGTCGTCGGTGACCCAAACGTTGCCTTCGAAGTCGATGTGCAGGCCATGGGCACGCACGAACATGCCGGCGCCGAAACTCTTGACGAGATTGCCGTCGGCGTCGAACTTCTGGATCGGCGCGACATCGGTGCCGATACAGAGGTGCCCGCCACAACGGTCGAAGACCCAGAGGCTCTCACCGTCGCGATCGAGCTCGACGGTTACGGTCGAACCGATGATCCGACCCGCGGGCAGCTTCAGGAAATCCGTGTCCATGACGTACGGATCGGCGCCGCCGTTGATTTCTTCGTTGTGCTGGGCCTGAGAAGGTGCCGTGCCGAGAGCTAGCGCAATGGCGCTGAGCGCCCCGGTAAGGACTGAGCTTTCGATCCGCATCGTAATCCCCATCGATTGTTCTGAGTGGCTCATAGTACCGATCCCACCCACTCGGTGACAGCCGCGCGTCGATCAGGGCTGCGGCTGGAATGGGGAGCGATGACCGTTAGCGCCGATCGCCGATAAACGCGCGCGCCTCGGCGAGGCCGTCGCGAGCCGGATCGCCGGCCGACGTCTGTCCGACGACCTTCGCGTAGTAGCGAGCCGCGGTCTCGGCGTCGTCGAGCGCTGCGGCCGCGCGCGCGGCGCCGAGCAGCGCATTCGTGCGATTCGGCGACCCAGCCAGAACGGTCTGATACTGATCGAGCGCCGACCCCGCATCGCCGGTCAGCAGCAACAGATCGGCGTAGAGCTCGCGCGCGGGCAACACCTCGCCCGGCGTGACCGGGTGCTTGTCGACGGCATCCTCGCGATCGGCGGCGGCGCGCGCGAGGCGCAGAGCTTCAGTCGTTTCACCCCGGCCGAAAGCAATCCACGCGCCAACGGCGTCGATGTGGACGGAGACCTCCTCACGCCAATACGGCAGCGCCGTCTCATCGAGTCCGGCAGCAATTGCTGCGATGACATCACGCTCTTCGCGTGCACGCTCGAGATCGCCGCCGCGCGCGGCACCGATGCCGCGGGCAAAGTGATGGATCGAGCGCGCCCATTCGAACTGCGGCCACGGAAACTCGGCGGGCAGCAACTCGAGGCGACTAGCGCCGGCCCAATCGCGGCGCTCGAGAGCGAACCGCGCCGGCGCCGACGCGTACGTGAACGCGACCTTGAAGTTATCGACGTTGGCTTTGCCGATCCCGCGTAAATGCGCCAACAACTCGGCCGCCTCGGCATCGCGTGCGGCCTGTAACAGCGCGTACATCAGATAGTCGATGCTGTGCAGGCCTTCGTCGTAGTGACCCGGCAAGTTCGCGCGCTGGGTGTACGCGGCCGCAGAAGCCGTCGAGTCGAAATTCGACGCGATCGAGCGATCCCAGAGGCCGAGCTGCGTGAAGATATGCGACGGCATGTGCTGCGCATGCGCCGAATCGGGTGCGGCCTCGGCGTAAATCGTCGCTGCAGGCAGTGCGAGATGCGCCATGCCGGGATAGTCGTAGCTGTGGATCAAATAATGCAGCACGCCGGGATGCTCGGGTTGGCCTTCGGCGACCCAGTTCAACAGCCCCGCCGACCTAAACTGGTTGACGTAGGTCTTATCGCGCGGATCGGCTGTCGCCAGTAACGACAGTGCGTAGAACACGGCAGCCTCGGGGTCGTCGAGATTATCGCGATAAACGCTCGCCATACGCTCGCTGTACGCGCGGGCGCGTACCGTATGCGGCTCGTCATCGACGTTCGTGTAGAAGCGCCGCAGCGCATCGATGTACCCGGCTTCTCGAGCAGTTAGCTCCGCGGTATCGATGTCCTGCAGCAACGCGGCGCCTTCGGCCAGCGTTGCGGCGCTCGGCAGCTCCCACAGCGGATGCCAGAGATTCATCGCAACACCCCACCGCGCCATCGCGCATGTCGGTGCCCGCTCGACGATTGCGCGAAAGACCCGCTCGGACTCCGGGTACTCGAACGAATGCAGCAGCTCGATAGCCCGGTCGAAATCGCCGGCGACCGACGGGTCGCAAGACGTCGGGAACCGTAACGCTTGATTCGGGGCTTGGGCGTGCCCCGCCATGTTCCAGACCACGCTAGCGGCCAGCGTCGCCAGCACGAGCCGGATGCCAGCCCATGTTTGAATACTCATCGCCCCCCCCCAAGTAGCCCACGCCGTCCGTAGGCTCGTCCGGACCCCGACCGGATCGCGCAGCAAGTTATAACACGCAGTCGGCCGACTCAGTGTCTACAGCGCCGCGCAGCTGCGGCGACCCGGCGTTTCGCGTCCCAGCACTAGCCCGGACGGATTTTCGGGCTAGACCCCAGGGCGCTCGTGGAGGACACTGGACCAAAACGAGAAAGGGGGATCACGATGGCAACGAATCCATCCACTCGCACGGCGTGGCTGGCGGCCACGCTGACTGCGGCATTCGGTGCGTTCTTCGCGCTTTCAGGCCATGCCGCGGTCACTCGGATCGTCGTCGACGACGTCACATCGCCGGCATTCGACGGCGCAACGTATGGCGAGATCGGCCAGTACGAGACGATCGAGGGCCGCGCGTTCGGCGAGCTCGATCCAAGCGATCCGCGCAACGCAATCATCACTGATATCGAGCTCGCGCCGCGTAATGCGAACGGCAACGTCGAGTACGTCGCGACGTTCTTTCTCGTCAAACCGGTCGACATGTCTAAGGCTAGCGGTCTTTTGTGGCAGTACGTGCCCAACCGCGGCGGGCGCATCACACTGTCGGAGACTCGCCGCGCCGACGGCGATGTCGGCTTGAGCAGCGGCTGGCAAGGCGACAACCGCGGGCGCACGGCACACGGCACGCCCGATCGCGATTACGTCGTCGTGCCGATCGCGAAGAACCCCGACGGCTCGGCGATCACCGGCACGGTCATGGGCCGAATCATCAACGCCGCGGGCGCGGCGTCGAGCCCGA
>JAHEEN010000094.1 GCA_024640685.1 Rhodospirillaceae bacterium | reverse complement strand
GGCGAGGTCGTCGGCGAGATCGAGCGCACACCCGAGCGCGAAGGTGGCGGACGCGTCGGACTACCTCCGCCGATGCAGCGCGAGCCAGGTGTCGGCGGTTTGGGCCCGGTCATCAACTTCCTGCCGAACACGCCGACGCGAACGCCGCCGACCGCGGCCGAGCGAGCCGAGGAAGCTCGAGCCGCACAGGATTTCCGTCGCCGTTATCCGCCGGAGACGCCGATGATCGTCGGCGGGCTCGAGGAAATCCGCGTCGTCGAGGACGCCAACGAGCTCTACGTCGCCGACAACTATCTCGGTGGCCGCATTCTCGTGTTCGATCTGGACACGCTGGAGTTCAAGCGCGGCTGGGGTGCGTACGGTAAGCCGCTCGCGGAGATCAGCACCGACGATGCCGACCACGCGTACACGCCCAACGGCCCGATGCCGCCCGACTTCGCGGGGCATCTAACCGTCAACGTCTCCAACGACGGCCTCGTCTATGCGGCCGATCGCAACGCAAACCGCATCCATGTCACGGACACCGAAGGCAACTTTCGCACGGAGTTCATCTTGGCGCCCGAGACGGGTTCAGGCGGGTCGACGGGCGGCGTCGCGTTCTCGCCGGATCCGGGGCAGCGATTCCTTTATATCTCCGATCTGACGAACAACCACATCTGGTTCTTGAACCGCGCAACCGGCGAGGTCGTCGGGCGCATGGGCACGATGAGCGACCAGGCCGGACAATTCTTCGGCTTGCACATGATTGCCGTCGACGACGATGGCTACATCTACACCGGCGAGGTGTTCACGGGCCAACGACTACAGCGCTTCGTACCGGGCGACTCGCCGAAAGGCCGGCTGTTGAGGCAGCTGCACGAAATGGAGTAGCCGCAACGCGCAGAAGATGAATCGCCAACCTCATCGCACGAGCCGCCGGAGCTTCCTGCGAAGCTCCGCGTGCATCGGCACGGCCTTGACGTTGCCTTTGCTCCGGCCGCACGTGCTGTCCGCACAAACACTGCCAAGTGACATCACGGCGATGAGCGCATCGCAGCTGTCCGCGGCGATCCGCGAGCGCCACGTAAGCTGTCGCGAAGTCATGCGGGCATATCTCGAGCGAATCGAGCGCTATAACCCGACGTACAACGCGATCGTCAGCAGGGTTCCCGACGACGAGCTGCTAACGCAAGCCGAGCGAGCGGACGCTGCGCTCGCACGCGGCGACTACTGGGGCTGGATGCATGGCATGCCGCATGCGGTCAAGAACCTGTCGAACGTGCGCGGGCTCGAGACTACACACGGGTCGCCGATCTATGCAGGCAACATTGCAAGCACGGACACACTGTTCGTCGAGCGACTGCGAGCTGCCGGCGCGATTTTCATCGGCAAGACCAATACGCCCGAGTTCGGCTGGGGATCCCAGTCTTACAACCCCGTTCACGGCACGACAAAAAACGCCTACGACCCCGACTTGACGTCCGGCGGCAGCAGCGGCGGCGCGGCAACCGGCATGGCGACGCAGATGCTGCCGATCGCCGACGGCAGCGACATGATGGGATCGCTGAGAAATCCGGCCGGCTTCAATAACGTCATCGGCTTTCGACCGAGCCAAGGGCGCGTGCCTCGCACCGGGGACGTGTTCTATACGCAGCTTTCGACGCATGGGCCGATGGGCCGCAACGTCGAGGACACGATCCGCCTGTTGCACACGATGGCCGGCTACGACGCGCGCGCGCCGATGAGCCTCCGCGACGAAATTCCACCGTATTCGGAGTTTCGCGCCGAGGATCTTGCGAATGTTCGCATCGGCTGGATCGGCGACTACCGGGGCTATTTGGCGACAGAGCCCGGTGTCATGGCGTTGTGCGAGCGTGGCATTGACGCGCTGACCGAGCACGGCGCGATCATCGAAGACTGCACGCCCGACTACGATATGGACCGGCTGTGGCAGACATGGCTCACGCTCAGGCATTGGTCCGCCGGTCGCGACAAGGCGCTTTATGACAACCCGCAGACCCGAAAACTATTGAAACCGGAGGCTGCGTGGGAGATCGAAGGCAGCTTCGACATGCCCGCGTCGCAGGTCGCCGAAGCCGCAGTCGCAAGATCGGAATGGCACACGGCGCTGAACGCGCTGTTCGAGCGTTACGACGTGCTCGTGCTGCCGACCGCCCAGGTATTCCCGTTCCCGGCCGACGTTCACTGGCCGACGGAAATCGATGGCCGTGCAATGGATACCTACCATCGCTGGATGGAAGTCGTCATCGGCGGCTCACTAGGCGCCGTGCCGGTCGTCAATGTGCCGGTTGGATTCGACGACCGCGGACGGCCGATGGGCGTTCAGGTCATGGGGCCGGTCGGTCACGATCAGGAAGTGCTCGAGTTCGCAATGGCCTACGAGCGTGTGACCGACTATCTGAACAGGCGGCCGAGCCTCGTCGATCCAGCGTAAACACAGCGATCGACGGTCGACAGCGACCGATGCCCGTACCACGGTACGATTCTCGACCCGCCTGCCGGGCCGCTCGAATTGCACATCTCGGAGCAATGACCGGTTTTCCGGCATCCCCGAACGAGATAAGCTGGCAGCCTGGCTCCCTGAGGGCGCCGTGCTTGCGGGCACGTCGACGGCTCATGGCGAGCCCGGATCAGGATTGAGAGGACGCAAATGTGGAATGAAGTCAGGGGCCTACGCGATGGCATCGATTACGGTACGCCACCGCGCGACGGCGAGCCGGTCACACTGACGGTCGACGGCGTAGAGGTCACCGTGCCGGCAGGCAGCTCGGTCATGCTGGCAGCGGCCGAGGCCGGGCGCAGTGTGCCGAAGCTCTGCGCGACCGATACTCTCGAGGCATTCGGCAGCTGCCGCGTCTGCCTAGTCGAGATCGAAGGCCAGCGCGGCTACCCGGCGAGCTGCACGACACTTGCGGCACCGGGCATGGCGGTCCGTACCCAATCCGAGCACCTGACGAAACTGCGCAAGGGCGTCATGGAGCTTTATCTATCCGATTTTCCGGAGTCGGAGATCCCCGACGGCTGGAGCGAGTTTCATCGCACGCTCGAGGAAATTGGTCTAAAAGGCAATCGCTACGGTGCGGGCGAAAACCACTTCGATCTCCCCGTCGACGAGTCCAACCCGTATTTCTTGTTCGACCCGGCCAAGTGCATCGTCTGTAGCCGCTGCGTGCGGGCCTGCGAGGAGATCCAGGGTACGTTTGCGCTGACGATCCAGGGCCGCGGCTTCGAGTCGAAGGTCGCCGCGGGCCAAGACGAGCCATTCATGGAGTCCGAGTGTGTGAGCTGCGGCGCCTGCGTGCAGGCCTGTCCCAGCCATGCGCTCGTCGAGAAGAAACTTTTTCCAGGAGGATACGAACGTGCCTAATCCACGCAGACCTGAGAAAGAGACCGTCACGATTTGCGCCTACTGTGGCGTCGGCTGCGGCTTCAAGGCCGAGACGATCGGCAACGAAATCGTTCGCATGACGCCGTGGAAGGAAGGCAAAGCCAACCACGGCCATAGCTGCGTCAAGGGCCGCTTCGCGTTCGATTACTACCGCCACCCAGACCGCGTCAAGACGCCTTTGATTCGCTCGAGCATCGACGAGCCTTGGAAGGAAGTCTCATGGGAAGAAGCGTTCGCTTATGCCGGCAGTGAGCTGCGGCGTATCCAGGAGAAGTATGGCCGGTCATCGGTCGGTGGCGTGTCGAGCTCGCGGTGCACGAACGAGGAGATCTTCCTGACGATGAAGTTCGTCCGCGCCGTGCTCGGCAACAACAACATCGACAACTGCGCTCGCATCTGTCACTCGCCGACGCAGTTCGGACTCTCGGCAACGGTCGGCGCCGGTGCTGCGAGTCAGCATTTCGATTCGATACTGCAAGCCGACGTCATCATGGTCGTCGGCGCAAACCCGACCGAAGGCCATCCGGTATTCGGCTCGATGATGAAGCGCCGCATCCGACAGGGCGCGAAGCTCATCGTCATCGATCCGCGCCGCACCGAGACCGTCGACAGTCCTCACTGCCGCGCCGATATCCACCTCGCGCTGCGGCCGGGCAACAATGTCGCAATACTCAACAGCATTGCGCACGTGATCGTGCGCGAGAACCTGCACGATCCGGAATTCATCAAGGCTCGCTGCGAGTGGGAAGAGTTCGAGCCGTGGGCCGAGCTCGTCGGCTCTGACGACTACTCGCCGGAGCGCGTCGGCCCTATCGCCGGCGTCGATCCCGAGGACATTCGCCGCGCCGCAAGAATTTACGCATCGGGCCCGCGCAGCACGATCTACTACGGCCTCGGGGTCACCGAGCACTCGCAGGGCTCGACGGGCGTCATGTGCCTCGGCAACCTGGCGCTTGCGTGCGGCATGTATGGCCGCGAAGGTGTCGGCGTCAATCCGCTGCGCGGGCAAGGCAACGTCCAGGGCGGCAGCTGCCTCGGCAGTTGGCCGCACGTCTTTACCGGCTATCGCTTCGTCACCGACGATGCAACGCGCGCGAGCTTCGAGGCCGAATGGGGCGTCGATCTCGATCCCGAGCCGGGATTGCGCCTACCGAATATGTTCGACGCGGCGCTGACCGGGCATTTCAAGGGCATGTACATCCTCGGTGAGGACCCGGTGCAGTCGGATCCGAACCAAAACCACATCATCGCGGCGCTGCGCAACATGGAATGCGTCGTTGTCCACGACATCTTCCTAAACGAGACGTCGAAATACGCGCACGTGCTATTGCCGGGTAGTTCCTCGCTCGAGAAAGACGGCACGTTTACGAACGCCGAGCGGCGCATCAGCCGCGTACGCAAGGTCGTCGAGCCGCTCGCGGGCTATCAGGACTGGGAAGTCACTGTGAAGCTCATGAACGCAATGGGCTACGACGTCGAGTACGCGCATGCCGGTGAAGTCCTCGATGAGCTCGCGCGGTTGTCGCCCGCATACAGCGGCGCAAGCTTCGAGCTGCTCGAGCGCGTCGGCTCGGCGCAATGGCCCGTCGATACCAATGCACCCGAAGGCACCGAGGTGCTGCACGTCAAGCAGTTCCCGCGCGCGAACGGCCGCGGGACATTTATGCTGACGGGCTTCGTCCCGACGCGCGAGCGCGTCAGCGACCAATATCCGCTACTGCTGACAACGGGGCGGATTCTGAGTCAATACAACGTCGGTACGCAGACACGGCGCACGGCGAACTCGCAGTGGCATCCCGAGGACGTGCTGGAGATGTCGCACGGCGACATGCAGGCGCGTGGGCTCAGCGACGGCGACAAAGTCACGGTCACGAGCCGCTTCGGCTCGACACAGCTCAAGGTCATCGAGTCGACACGGGTAAATCCGGGCGTCATCTATACAACGTTCCACCATGCGGAATCGAAAGCCAATGCCGTGACCAGCGACTTGTCCGACTGGGCGACGAACTGTCCCGAATACAAGGTCACTGCGGTCGAGGTGACGAAGGTCACGTCCGCCGAGCCTGCGCGCGCGCACTCGACGACGGCCGAGCCCGAAACACGCGCACTCGTGGCCGAGGAAGCTTGAGCATGGAACCGACCGACGAGCATCCGGCTGTTTCGGGCGAAGTCATCGACCTCGATCGCCTGATCGAGATGGCGAATCAGATCGGCGACTTCTTCTCGCCGTATCCGCCACAGCGCGGTATCGAGGGCTTGCGCAACCACTTCCGCACGTACTGGGACCCGCGGATGCGAAGTGCTCTGCTCGCGTATATCGATGACGGCGGCGAGGGTCTCAGCGAGCTCGTCGTCACCGGCGCGCGCTTGCTCGAAGACGACGCCGCCGAGAAAGACGGCTACTACGGCCCGCCGAAGGCCTAGCGACGAGCCGTCGTTGTACAGTCCGACCTGAGAACCGGGCGAGAACGACAATCATTGCCGCGGCGGGCGGCTCGAAGCGGAGCATCGACCAAGCTCCTGGAGGACAGTGTCATGAATCGACTGGGCACACGCATCGTTTGGCTGTCCTTTGCATTGTTGAGCGTCAGCGCAGGGGCGCTGAATGCGCAAATTACAGATGTC
Organism: Rhodospirillaceae bacterium; assembly: GCA_024640685.1. Classification (GTDB taxonomy): domain Bacteria; phylum Pseudomonadota; class Gammaproteobacteria; order Steroidobacterales; family Rariloculaceae; genus JAHEEM01. The sequence continues at coordinate 5,643 of JAHEEN010000094.1, read as the reverse complement.
GACGGCCTTCGCGGCGTCGTTGCACCGAGCGGCACGTTGCGTGCGGCATTCCTAGGTAGGAATCCCGTGCAGGTTCAGATCAACGAGCAAACCGGTGAGGTGACCGGACCTGCTGCGGATGTCGCCCGGGAGCTAGCGCGTCAGCTGAGCGTCGCGCTGGAGATTCAACCACTGCCGGGCGTGGCTGCCGTCATCGAAGCCGTCGAAAACGGCACGGCGGATATCGGCTTCATTGCCCATGACACGACTCGGGCACAGCGCGTCGAATTCACGCAGGCTTATATCTACGGGCACAACAGCTACATCGTGCGCGCGGACTCGCCCTCTCAGTCGTTCGCGGACTTCGATCGGCCAGGCGCACGCATCGGCGCAATCGCCAGAAATGCAGTGGACCTGCACCTGGAACGCACGCTAACGAGCGCCGAGCTCGTGCATCTACCGCGGGACACCCCCGATACGGAGGCGAGGCGCATGGTGCTCGCCGGTGAGCTCGACGCATATGCCGCGAACAAGCAGCGCCTTGCAGCCGTCACGACACCCGAGTCGGGGGTTCGGATACTCGACGGCAGCGTACTGCCGGTGGAGCAGTCCATCGTCGTCTCCCAGGGCAACGAGGCCGTCGTGCCGCAGCTGGATCTATTTATCGACGCAGCGCGCGACTCCGGCCTACTGCAGACTCTCGTCGAGCGTTACAACATTGCGGGCGTCGAGGTCGCACCGAGGGCGAGGCGTTAGCCGCAGCGGCTAGTTCTCCGCCTCGCGCAGGCACTCGTACGCGTTGACCTGCGAATCCGGGTACCAGACCCAGTGCTTGCTGAACATCAGCGGCTCGTGCAAGTTCTCAGGATCCGAGTACGTCATCGTGTAGTCCAAGCGATCGCCCTGCGGGCTCATCATGAAACGCTCGACGGCTCGCGCTGACGTACTCGACGGAATCCCCTGCCCGTCCAGGTGCCCCCAGTTCATATTCGCCGTCTCGACGACGAGCGTGCGATCGCCCTCCCAATGGCCGATCGAATAACCGAGCAGTGACGGTGTTTGGGCTTCGAGGGATGCGTCGGGCGACATATGGATCGTGCGGATCGTATCGTACTCCTCGTTGTGCCAAAGGATCGTGTCACCTTCCTGGACGAACTGGAACGGGTACGGCGCATGCATGATCAGCGGCATACCCTTGGGGGCGCAGTTCTTGAGAGGATTGTCTCGCTCCCAAACGAACGCATCGACAGCCTGAAGCGCCGACTCGGTCAGGTTCGCACGGCCGGCCGCGGTCGTCCCCATGTCTCTCGGGATCAGCGTCGGAATCCCCGGCGGCGTGCTCCAGATGCGAAAGATACCCAACTCGGGCGCGGACGTGTCGCCAACCCCGAGGCGACGGCTCTCCGCCATTTGGATGATGCGGTCGGCCCATAACGGCTCGAGATTCGGAGCAAGCAAGACCTCCTGGCCGTCGCTCGTCAGCACGTTGCTGATGTAGAGCCCGTACTCGTCGCGCCGCGAGGGACTGCCGGCGACGCGAATCGTGTCGCCGACCGCGATGAACGATGGGTCCATCTGCCAGCGTCGCAGGTTACTCAGCGACGTCGTGGCCATGTCCCATTCCTGGGTGCCGCCGTCGTCACCGATAGCGCGCATCGAGATCTGCACGTGCGGGTTGCGCCATAGGATACGAGTGACCTCGCCTTCGACCTCAACGACACGGTTCGTGTCGTAGCTACCGGCAACGGCATGGTGGGCATTGCTCGTAATCGGGAAGACCAAGGGAATCAGAGCCAGTAACCTGCGACCGTTCATTGCGAGATCCTCTTCTTGTACGCTGGGACCGCCTCGGGGCTACGTCATTGCCCCACTCAGTCTTGGGAAATATACCACCCGACCATCGGCCGATTGTCAGTATTTACCGTTACGGCTCGATGCCACCGCCGAAGCGCCCCGCAAGCATGCGTTCGGCGGCCGTGTCCGCCTGGCGCTAGGCGCTTTGAATGTCCTATGCTCTGTTTTTGAGCGACGCCGGCGACGAGCCCGGGGAACCGTAACGCCCCGAGTCGCAACCTCCGCGATGAGTACGACTGCCGCACACCTCTTATCTAGATTCGCGACCGCAGCTGCGATCGCACTGGCAATCGCCGGCTGCCAGCCGTCGACCGAGACGGGCGGACATTCTCGCAGCCTCCCGACATTCAGGAGCGACCCGGGCTGGCCGAGCGTGCCTGCACGGTGGCGCCTCGGCGAAGTCTCGAGCATCGCGATCGATGCCCAGGACAACGCGTGGTTCCTGCACCGGCCCTACTCGCTGACCGACGACGAGGCAGACCTGTCCGCACCGCAAGTACTCGGCTTTGACCTGGACGGCAATTTCATCGATGCCTGGGGCGGGCCCGGCGACGGCTACGAGTGGCCCGAGCGTGAGCACGGCTTGCAGATCGATCACGAAGGTTATTTCTGGATCACGGGCAACAACTGCCCTGCGACGACCGAGCGTGGTCTCGGACCGGTCTCGGACGATCAGGTGCTCAAGTTCACGGCCGATGGCGCGTTCGTCTTTCAGATCGGGCGCGCGAACTCGAGCCGCGGCAACTCAGACACGCTCAATCTGAACGAGCCCGCGGATGCCGTCGTTTATCCGCCAACGAATGAGTTGTTCATCGCCGACGGTTACGGCAACCATCGCGTGGCCGTCTTCGATGCCGATACCGGGGCGTTCAAGCGCCTATGGGGTGCGTTCGGCAACGTGCCCGAGGATGAAGACAACTGCCCGCGAGTCTTTCTCGAGTCCGTGCCCGACGGGCCCGGGCCGGCGCAGTTCAGTATCGTTCACGCGATACGCGTATCGAACGACGGGCTCGTCTACGTTGCTGATCGCGAGAACCGGCGCGTGCAGGTATTCACGGTTGAAGGCGAGTATCAGGACCAGATCGTGCACAGCGATGCGCCCTTCGCCCGTAACCTGGCCCTGTCACCGGACGCAGAGCAGCAGTTTCTCTACGTTGGCGGTGGCTCCGGCATCATGGTGTTCGACCGAGCGAGTCTCGACTTCCTGACCGAGATCGAAACGACCGTGGGCACGGGTCACCTGATCCAGACCGATTCGCAGGGCAATATCTATATCGCTGCTACGGGCCGCGGCTACGAAAGGCTGATCTTCACGGGGTTTTCGGCACCAGATTAGCCCCCATTGTGCCCTCTAGAGCAACGACAGTTGGCCGGCTTAAGCCGACACCGGGGCGCATGACGGCGGCGATGTTCATCGAGTTTCTCAAGCATTTGCTCAAGGACAATGACCGGCCGATCTTCGTAATCGTCGATGGTCACAGTGTCCACCGGGCCCAAAAGGTCAAGCGTTTCGTTGCTTCGATGAAAGGTCGTATCCAACTGTTCTTCCTGCCGCCGTACTCACCGGAGCTCAATCCGGACGAGCTCGTGTGGAATCATCTGAAGCAACATCACATTGGCAAAGCGCGTATCGCCGGTCCCGATCATCTCAAGCGGCTGGTGCTCAATCACATGCGTTCGCTGCAACGATTGCCGGGGATCGTGCGCGGCTTCTTCGATGAACCTCATGGTCGCTACGCCGCTCAATGAGTCGGGTAGGTTTTGACCGGGTTAGTAACGATCTGGACTCAGTCCGAACGACTGCTTCGGAGCGGAGAGCCGACATGCGATTTCGCTATGTTAACGGGTTCCTTAACGGGAACTCTCGGCCAGAAACGGACATCCAAGTCAAAGTGGGCTGCAAAATGAAGGAAAACTAAGTCATCAGCTTGGGAAGCTGAGGTTCTACCATTGAACTACACCCGCAGATCTCATGTAGGCCACTGATTCCACTGCTGGCCAACACTCGGAGTCACCATCCGACGGTAGTGGAATGGTCAGCGTGTCTACTCCTTTAGGTGCCTGATTTCCCGAACGGTAAACGGCTATTCGATCCGTTGAGCCTGGAGGGCTTTCTAAGCATGCTCGGTTTTAGCCTAACTCTTTAACCGGGGTCTGCTGGTTACTTCGTGAACGCACTCGACCCGTTCAGCTTCCTGATGTAAAAATAGCCCGTTCCGGTCGCGGAGTCAGAGTGCGTCCGAGTCCGTCGACCTACAGGCACTCCGCTGAGACGGGCGGCCATTTTGTGGCCCAGGGCTTCGCTTCTTCGTGCATGAGCCGAATTATGTCGTCGAACTGGATGCCATCCCCTGGGGAACAAGGCTGGCTTCGGTGATCGCGCTCGACGTGATGGGGAGCTAAACACAAGGAGGAAGTCCATGAAGAAGAAGAAGGCGGTGCTTCTGACTGTCCTCGCGCTCGTGGCGGGAACCGTTGCTCTGGCGCAGGAACGCTACACCATCCCCGACGACCTCAAGCCCGTTTGGACTTGGCGCGACGGGTGGTCGGCGGAAGAAACGATGAGATACCGCCAGGAATACAATGACGATACGCTGACCCAGGGCGCTGACGACGGGGTTTATGCCATCGATCATATCGGGGAAGTCCTGCCCGTCGCCATCGTGCACCGCATGGGCCAAGTCTCGGAGCTCCAGCCCGCGCCGATGCCCGAGATCGAAAACGTGACGGCCACGACGGATCTGGGCACACTGACCCTGCGCCAGATGATGGACGATCCGCGCTCGCGCATGCAGGCTATCGCCGTCGTCCACGAGGGCAAGCTGGTGTATGAGAACTATATCGGCATGCGCCCCTGGGACAATCATATCTGGGGCTCTGCGGCCAAGTCGCTGGTGGGGTTGATTTCCTATCTGCTCGAGCAAGACGGGGAACTCGATCTCGACCAGACTGTCGGCCATTACCTGCCCGAATTTCGCGGTACGGCGTGGGACACCATCCCTGTCCGCGACGTGCTCCACCAGCGTTCCGGCCTCGACATTCTTGAAGCCGAGTTGGGTGATCCGGATCACCCAATGACCCTGTTCTACGCAATCTTTGCAGGTGCGTCCTTCCTGCCCGAAGACGCGTCCTTTGCGGATGCGATGAAGATGGCGACCAAGCGGAGCGAGCCGGGCGAGCGGTTCGAATATTCCTCAATGAATACGGAGATGATGGTCTTCATCGTCGAGAAGATCACCGGCAAGCCCTTCCACGACCTGTTGACCGAGCGGGTCTGGGGCAAGGCAGGCATGGAAGGCGATGCCGAACTGGGTCTTTCCCCATCGGGCGAGCCGTCCGCCTTCGGGATCTACGCATCGCGCCTGCGAGACCTGGCCCGTTACGCCATGCTCTACACGCCGAGCTGGAATGTCGTCGCTGAGGAACGCGTGGTCGGGGAAGGCTATTTCCCCAAGGTCTATGCCGCAGCGCAAGTGGGTGAGTTCACTGGCAATCTTGGTGACCGGATGATCCTTGGATTCGGCGATCTCGACATGGGTGCGTCGTATCAGTGGGACGCAGTGTTTTCCGATGGCGACCTCTACAAGTCGGGTCGCGGTGGGCAGGCAATCTATGTCTCGCCCGAAACAGACACGGTCGTGGTCTATTTCTCGGCGAGCTACCAGAGCTCGCTGTGGGTGCATGCCTATGCACGCGAGATCGTGAATCAGATGTTTCGTCGATGATCCATTTGGAGGAGGGTTGAAGATGATGATTTCCCGACGCGACATGCTCAAGACTTCGGCGGCCGCCGTAACAGTGGCGTCAATC
>JAHEEN010000093.1 GCA_024640685.1 Rhodospirillaceae bacterium | reverse complement strand
GATGTCGACGTAGGCAACCCGCGATAGCCCGTGGTCACGAAATGCGGCCTCGATCGCAACGCCGGCGTCGTTGAAGACGCAAAAACCCGCAGCGCCGCCGCGTGACGCGTGATGCAATCCGCCGATCGGCGAGAACGCCTTGCGGTACTCGCCCGACATGATCGCGGACAGAGCGTCTAGCGTTCCGCCGACGACGTGCGCGGCCGCCTCGTAGACCCCCGGGTACGCCGGCGTATCGCCACGATCAAGCGAGCCCCAGCCTTGCTCGGATAGCGTCCTGACGCGATCGACGTATTCGGCCGTATGAAAGTACTCGATCTCATCGCGCCCGGCGAGCCGCGCCGAGCGGCGATCGACCCAATCAATCTTCTCGGATTGCTCGAGCTCGGCGATAAACGCATCGTGCCGGTCGGGCCCGAACGGATGACCGTCTGGAAAACCGTACGCGGCAACCTCCTCGCCGCAGATCAACAACACTCGCTCGGCCATCGTCGCTCGCCCCCTGAATCCGCCGGATCAAACTCAATCGCGCAGCGCGCCAGGCCGGTGGCACGGCCGCGCGCGTTCATCGATAATCGCGCCTCCTCGAACACGGTCAAAGCCATGGCGCAATACATCTATACCACGAACCGCCTGTCGAAGGTGGTCCCACCGAAGCGCTACATCTTGCGTGACATCAGCCTGAGCTTCTTCCCCGGCGCCAAGATCGGTGTGCTTGGCCTCAATGGCGCCGGCAAATCGACGTTGCTGCGGATCATGGCCGGCGTCGATGAGAACTTCGATGGCGAGGCGCGCCCGCAGGCCGGAATCAAGCTGGGCTTCTTGCCGCAGGAACCCGAGCTCGATGAGGCCAAGGACGTGCGCGGTAACGTCGAGGACGGCGTCAAGGACATCGCCGAGCTGATCGCAAGGTTCAATGCGATCAGCGACCGCTTCGCCGAGCCGCTAGACGACGAGGAGATGAACGACCTGTTGGTCGAGCAGGGCAAGCTGCAGGACGCGATCGACGCTGCCGGCGGCTGGGAGCTCGAGCGCAAGCTCGAGATTGCGGCCGACGCGCTGCGGCTGCCGCCGTGGGATGCCGATGTCGCCAAGCTATCTGGTGGCGAGAGGCGCCGCGTCGCGCTTTGCCGGCTGCTGCTGTCGGAGCCTGACATGCTGCTGCTCGACGAGCCGACGAATCACCTCGACGCGGAGTCGGTCGCCTGGCTCGAGCGGTTCCTCGCCGAGTATCCGGGCACGGTCATGGCCGTGACTCACGATCGCTATTTTCTCGACAACGTCGCCGGCTGGATACTCGAGCTCGACCGCGGCTACGGGATTCCGTGGGAGGGCAACTACAGCTCATGGCTCGAGCAAAAGGAGCAGCGGCTAGAGCTCGAGGAAAAACGCGAGGCGGCAAGACAGCGGGCCATCAAGACCGAGCTCGAATGGGTGCGCTCGAATCCTAAGGCACGACAAGCCAAGGCGAAGGCGCGTCTGCAGCGCTTCGACGAGCTCAACTCGAAGGACTTTCAAAGCCGCAACGAGACGAACGAGATCTACATTCCACCGGGGCCGCGACTCGGCGACCTCGTTGTCGAGGCGGATGGCATCGGCAAGTCGTTCGGTGACCGATTGCTGTTCGAGAACCTATCGTTCTCGCTGCCGCCCGGCGGCATCGTCGGCATCATCGGCCCGAACGGTGCCGGTAAGACGACGCTGTTTCGGATAATCGTCGGCACCGAGCAACCCGACAGCGGCACACTGCGTTTGGGCGAGTCGGTCGAGCTCGCCTATGTCGATCAGTCGCGCGATGCGCTCGATGCCGACAAGACCGTCTGGGAGGAGATCTCCGACGGCCAGGACATCCTGACGGTCGGCAGCTACGAGACATCGTCGCGAGCCTATCTCGGGCGCTTTAATTTTCGCGGCACCGAACAGCAGAAAAAGGTCGGCTTGCTATCGGGTGGCGAGCGCAACCGTGTGCATTTGGCAAAGCTACTGCGCTCAGGCGGCAACTTGCTGCTGCTCGACGAGCCGACCAACGACCTCGATGTCGAAACGCTGCGCGCGCTCGAAGAAGCGTTGCTGAACTTCCCGGGGTCGGCCGCCGTGATCTCTCACGATCGCTGGTTCCTCGACCGCATCGCAACGCACATCCTCGCGTTCGAAGGCAACTCGGAGGTCGTCTACTTCGAGGGCAACTACGCCGACTACATCGAGGACTTGAAGCGCCGCAAGGGCCAAGACGCCGACCAGCCTCACCGGATTCGCTACAAGCGCCTGTCCGCTTAGCCGACGATCTGACGCCGCAGCGGCTGCGCCCAGGTCTTGCCGGCGCAGAAAGCTATTGAGAACGCCAGCCTTGGCGGTAGACTGCGGTAAGAGGAGACGGCGTGGCAACTTATGTAAAAAAGGATGGCTCGTTCGAGCAAGCCGAGCCGCTGTCGCGCGACTGCCCGCATTGCGGCGCCAACGCACAGCTGATTCCGCTCGCGACGCCATCATTCGAGGCCATTCAGAGCGCGCGCCCGCGCCAGGTCGGTATCGCGTTTCGCTGCGCCGCGTGCAACGAGCCGCGTTTCGGCCGTGCGACCGTGCGGTCGATCGACACCGTGCGCATCGAGCTGTCGTCGAACATCACCGAGATCGAGCGGCCGGTGCAGCGATTTCCCTACAGCTACCTGCCGGGCGCAGTCGAGACGCTGTTCCGCGAAGCGCTGCAGTGCCATTCGGCCGGTTGCGTCAATGCGTTTGCGTCAATGTGTCGACGGACGCTGCAGGCAGCCGTGACGGGGTTGGGCAGCAACGCCCGGCTCAAATGGTTCGAGCTCTTCAAGGACGTCGTCAAGATTGCCGAGATCGACGAGGACACGGCACAAGCGCTCGAGACCGTGCTGTTCACGACCGATGCGCCGGTACCAGAGATCGACGCCAATCAGGCCGCGATCCTCGTCGAAGCGATCAAGGACATGGCATATCAACACTATGTCAGAACGGCCAAGCTGCGCGCTGCAATGAAGATGCGGCGATTCTTCGCCGATGAGGATGACGGCAAGATCGCTTCGCTAGACCGCCATCGGGCCGAGAACGCCTGAGCGCAAGTCAGCGAATGCTATCGACCCAGCGCCTGGCGTTGTAGAAGAGCTGCATCCAAGGCGAATCCTCGCCCCAATCGCGCGGATGCCACGACAGCTGCACGCTGCGATGCGTGCGCTCCGGATGCGGCATCATGATCGTCACGCGGCCGTCGGCGCTGCAGAGCCCCGCAATGCCCCGCGGTGAGCCGTTCGGATTCATCGGGTAGCGAGCTGCGGCGTCACCGCGGTGCTCGATATAGCGCACGCCGACGAGCTCACGGTCGGCGGCCTCGAACGCGTCGTCGGCTTCGAACTCCGCACAACCTTCGCCGTGTGACGTGACGATCGGCAGCCAGCTGCCCTCCATGCCCGCCAGCAACACCGACGCGCTAGGCTCGATGCGCACGAGCGACAGGCGCGCTTCGAACTGATCGGAGCGGTTGCGCACGAAGCGCGGCCAATTCGACGTGCCCGGTACCAACGTTTTCAGCGCCGCAAGCATCTGACAGCCGTTGCAGACACCGAGTGCGAACGTATTCGGGCGCTCGAAGAACGCCGCAAACGCATCGCGGAGCTCGTCGTTGTAGAGAATCGACTTCGCCCAGCCCTCACCGGCGCCGAGCACGTCGCCGTACGAGAATCCGCCGCATGCAACGAGCCCGTCGAACGTGGCTAGCGATTGGCGGCTCGACATCAAATCGGTCATGTGCACATCGAACGCATCGAAACCTGCACGCGTGAACGCCGCGGCCATCTCGCGTTGGCTGTTGACGCCCTGCTCACGCAAGATCGCAACGCGCGGCTTTGCCGACGTCGCCACTGCCGGTGCCGATGACAACTCGAACGGGACGCGCGCCGTCAAGCCGGGATCCTCATCGTCCAATATCGAGTCGTAGGCCTCCTGCGCGCACTCGGGATTGTCGCGCAGCGCCTGCATGCGATAGCTCAGCTCCGACCAGCAGCGCTGCAGCTGTAACGTAGCTGACTCGAACAGCGTGCCGCCGCGGTGCTCGATCGCGAACGTCCGCTCGGCACTGGGCACGGCAAGCTCGATCGCAACACCGAAGCCGCTCTGCTCCAACAAGTCCTGCGCACGCGCTAGATCGGCGACGCGGACTTGCACGAGCGCGCCGGGCTCCTCGTTGAATAGAAACGCGACTGGGTCAGCGACGGCATCGGGAACTCGCACGGCGAGACCCGCCCGTGCGGCAAACGCCATCTCCGCAAGCGCTGCTAGCAGGCCGCCGTCGGAACGGTCGTGATACGCGAGCGCAATCCCTTCGTTGCGCATCGCGCGCAGCGCATCGAAGCCTGCGACGAGACGTGTCGGATCGTCGACATCGGGCGCGGCTCCGCCGTACTCGCCATAGCTCTGCGCAAGCGCCGAGCCGCCTAACCGCATCGCGCCATTGGCGATATCGAGAAACAATACGACGGTCTCACCGACGTCCAATCCGAGCTCGGGCGTCAGCGTCGCGCGTGCATCGGCAACCGGCGCGAATGCCGAGACAATCAACGAAACCGGCGCCGTGACCGCACAGTCGCCGTCCTCACCGTGCCAGACCGTGCGCATCGACAGCGAGTCCTTGCCGACCGGAATCGCAATACCGAGCGCCGGACAGAACGACTCGCCGATCGCTTGTACCATCGCGAACAACGTGCCGTCGTCGTTGTCGTGGCCGGCAGCCGCCATCCAATTGGCCGACAGCCGTATGTCACCGAGGCGCTCGACGTCGGCTGCGGCAATATTCATGATGGCCTCGGCGACTGCCAGTCGCGCAGCGGCTGGGCCGTCGTAGATCGCGACCGGCGTGCGCTCACCGACGGCCATCGCCTCGCCGCTATAGCCTCGATACGACGCCGTCGTCACGGCGACATCGCTGACCGGCACTTGCCACGGACCGACGAGCTGATCGCGCGCAGTCAGGCCGCCGACGCTGCGATCGCCGATATGGATCAAGAAAGACTTGTCGGCAACGGCCGGGAAACGCAGCACACGCTCGATAGCCTCGCCGAGCTCGATCCCCGTAAGGCTCCAGCCAGGTGGTGCCGCAACGGCGTGCTGCGCTTGGCGCGTCATCTTCGGCGTCTTGCCGAGCAACACGTCCATCGGCATCGCTGCAGGCTCGTTATCGAAACGCGCATCGGCGACGATCAGATCGCGCTCGGCCGTCAGCTCACCGATGACCGCGTACGGGCAGCGTTCGCGCTCGCATATGCTCGCGAACTTCTCGAGCGAGCTCGCGGCAATTGTCAGCACATAGCGTTCCTGCGATTCGTTGCACCAGAGCTCCATCGGCGTCATGCCAGGCTCGTCGTTGGGCACGGCGCGCAACTCGACGCGCACACCGCGCTCACTTTGATCGACGATCTCTGGCACAGCGTTCGATAAGCCGCCGGCGCCGATGTCGTGAATCGACAGAATTGGGTTTTCGTCACCTAGCGTCCAGCATGCGTCGATGACTTCCTGCGCGCGCCGCTGAATTTCCGGATTGCCGCGCTGCACCGACGCGAAATCGAGATCCTCCTCGCCGGTCCCACTGCCCTGCGATGACGCCGCACCGCCACCGAGCCCGATCAGCATCGCCGGCCCGCCGATGACGATGACCTTGTCGCCCGGCGATGCAACTCGTTTTTCGACCTGCGGCCCGCGGATGTTGCCGACGCCGCCGGCGATCATGATCGGCTTGTGATAGCCGCGCCAGCCGGAAGGCGTATCGAGCAGACAAGTGCGAAAGTAGCCGGCGAGGTTCGGCCTGCCGAATTCGTTATTGAACTGCGCGCCACCGATCGGGCCGTCGAGCATGATCTGAAGCGCCGTCGAGATCCGCCCAGGATAGCCTGGCCCGACTTGCTCCCACGGTTGACGCCAGTCCGGCACGTCGAGATGCGAGACCGTAAAGCCGGTAAGACCAGCCTTCGGCCGCGCGCCGCGACCGGTCGCGCCCTCGTCGCGAATTTCCCCGCCGGAGCCGGTCGCCGCACCCGGGAACGGCGAGATCGCCGTCGGGTGATTGTGCGTCTCGACCTTCATGACGAGATGCGCAGGCTCGGATTCGTAGACAAATCGACGATCGCCCTCATCGACGAGCAGCCAGTCGGTCGTCGCACCGGCAGCGACCGCGGCGTTATCGGCATAGGCCGACAGCACGCCGTCCGGCGATTGCGCATGCGTATTCTTGATCATCTGGAACAAGCTCTTGTCGGCAGGCTCGCCGTCGATGATCCAATCGGCGTTGAAGATTTTGTGCCGACAGTGCTCGGAGTTCGCTTGCGCGAACATCATGAGCTCCAGGTCGGTCGGGTCTCGCGCCAGCGCACCGAATTGCTCGAGCAGATAATCGATCTCGTCGTCGGACAGCGCGAGCCCGAGCGCAGCATCGGCTTCGAGCAGCGCGTCGCGGCCGCGTGCGCCGATGGCTATCGTGCTGACAGGCCTGGGCTCATGCTTCGCAAACAGCGCCGGCGGCGGCTCGGTTCCGGTAACGGCCGTTTCCATCATCCGATCGTGAACTTGCGGTAGGACTCGCTCGAGCGTTGCCGCATCGAGCGCCGACGTCGTCCGCAACGCGTAGACCCGGCCGCGTTCGATTCGCGCGACCGGCAGGCCGCAGTTGCGTGCGATGTCCGTGGCTTTCGACGCCCACGGCGAAATTGTGCCGATCCGCGGCACGACCGTGATCGCATGGACGTCGCTGAACTCGGTCGCGCGCGTGCCGTAGTCCAGCAATGCGTCGAGCAGCTGCCGCTGGCGAGCATCCAGGTCTGCGGTCAACTGCACGAAATGCACAAAATGGACGTCGACACCGGTAATCGCCGGCACGTGCGCTGCAAGCTCGACGGCTAGCCTCGCGCGACGAAATTCGGTCTCGGCGATCGGACCGGGCAAGCACAGCACGTCGGCTATCTCAGACATGACACTGCGACCGCAGCGATGGGCTTACGACGAACGGGCTCAATGAATAGACGGTGGCAGAGAGTCGGCGCCGTGATGATACCGGATTGCAAGGGTCGCTCACAGACACGACCAATAGCCTAGCAGGCTGTTGAGAACACTCAGGCGAGTGCAGTTCAAGGCGAAAGCGCTCGAGAAAGCTCAGTGTACACGTCAGTACACGAGCATTTTGAGAGCGTTTTCAACGCCGAAATGTGCAGTCTGAGTGTATTCAACAGCCTGCTAGAGGATCTCGAGCCAGTCGCTGGCTTGATCTTGGCGCGCGTGATGCGTAGTCGTTGCCGCAGTGTCGTCCAATGCGCCGCTCAACGCTTCGGCGACGGCCGCGGCGGAGTTATTGGCTTCGCTGACGTGTAACGCGACAACCCATTGCAGCTCCGAGTCATCGAGGCTGCGTAGTAAGTCGGCAGCCTGAGCGTTATTCAGATGCCCGACAGACGAGGCGACCCGATGCTTGACGGCCTCGGGATAGCGACCGGCCCAGAGCGCATCGAGATCATGATTGAACTCGAGCGCAAACGCGTCGAGGCTCGCGAGACGGTCGCGAACGTGCGCCGTGACGTGGCCGGAGTCGGTCAGCAAGCCAAGTCGTCGGCCGCCGGCTGCAAACGTGAACTGGCACGGCTCGCGGGCATCGTGCGGCACTGTGAACGGCTCTATCGTCAGCGCACCGAGATCGAGCGCGCGTCCACCGCTGAATACGCTGAGGTGAGCAAGACTTGTCATCGACGCAGCCGCTGCAGTACCCGCCGTAGACCAGATCGGCACGTCGTAACGCCGCGAGAACGCGGCGAGTCCGCGAACGTGATCCGAATGCTCATGCGTAATCAGCACGGCCGACAGATCCCGCGGCTCCCGACCGACCGCCCGCATGCGCTGCTCGAGCGCACGGATACCGAGTCCGCAGTCAATCATGACGAGCGTCGCATCGTGCTCGACGAGCAGCGCGTTGCCGCGACTACCGCTGGCGAGCGATGCGAAACGCACGACCGGGGTTCAGCTCACTGACCGGCGCCGCCCTTGTCGCCGCCTCCTGGCGGCGCATAGACCGGCATCGGAAACTGCGTGACGTTGCCGCCTTCGACGTCGCTGACCTTGCTGACGCCCTGCTTTTCGACTTCATCGATCCGAATGATCGAGTGCATTGGCAAGTACGTGCGCGTGACGCCTGAGAACTCGCTTTGAATCCGCTCCTCGGAAGGGTCGATGACAACTGTCGAGCGCGCGCCGAACACGAGCTTCTCGACCTCGACAAAGCCGAACAACGAGCCGTGGCTGACGTGCCGCGCGTAGATCTCGAAGACCTTGCCTTGGTTCATGAAGATGATCTTGTAAATTGGCTGCGCGGCCATACTAGACCTCGAGAGCGAAACGAATAATCGCAGCTTAGCACAGGCCGTACGCAGCGATGGGCCTCACTCCGCCGTCCTGCGGCAGCACAAGCGTCGCTTGCACACCGCTTTGGGTACACGGGCTGCGGCAATACTGCGAACTCGTTCTCGGGCAATCTGAGACGAGGTTCACAATCCGGGCAGCATGCCACCCAATCTCACGCAACCCGCCGCTATACTTTTATCCGTAAATAAACATCGGTGAGGCGAGGGACGCACGTGCTCGGCCTCGCACCAAGGAATCCGGCAGGATACGACATGCCGTTGCGCCTCGAAATCATTAGTCATCAGCGGACCGTGCTCGGTGAGCGGGGCATCAAGGACTTCGGCATCAAAGGCGGCACGATCGGCCGCTCGCTCGAAAGCGACTGGGCACTCGAGGACTCGCAACGCTATCTGTCGGGGCGCCACGCAGCGATCGATTTTCGCTCGGGCAGCTACTACATCGTCGACACGTCGACGAATGGCGTCTATGTCAACGACAACCCGACAGCGATCGGCCGCGCGAAGCCACAGCGGCTATTCCACGGCGACCGACTGCGACTCGGCGAATACGTCATGCTCGTGCATCTCGAGGAGGCCGACGACCACGATGAGTTGCTCGGCACCAGTTTGCACGTCGACCCCGTGGATCGCGCACAAAAAACCAACACGCCGACGTTTACCGGTTACACGTTGCTGTCCGACGACGAGCTCGGCGCACTGGCCATCGAGGAGATGCTCGAGGACGACTCCGCGGCGAGCGCGCTCAAAGCGGCTGCCGAGGACGCTGCTGCAGGTTTATCGTTGCTCGAGGACGACTCGGCGACGGCAAAGCAGCCGGCGAAAATTTCCGAGCCGCGAGCGACACATCCTCCGGCAATTGACATAGACGGTCCCGGCGAGACGGCTACAGACGATCCCGCCGATCTGTCTTCGCAGACCGCGCTCTACACGTTCATGCGCGGTGCGGGACTAGCGTCGCGCGAGCTCGATGCGCAACAAGCAGCAATATTATTGCATCGCGCCGGCCAGCTCGTTCGCGAGTTGGCTTGTGGCCTGCGCCGCGCGCTCGACGTTCGCGTCGAGTATCGCAATCGGCTGCGGCTCGCCAACACGACGATTCAGCCACGCGACAACAACCTGTTGAAATTCGCAGCCAGCGCCGACGACGCGCTGGAGAACTTATTCTTTCTCGACAAGCCGGAGTACATCGGTGCCGTCGATGCCGTGCGCCAAGCGTTCGACGAAACGATCGCTCACGAAAGCGCTCTGCTCGAGGCGACGCGCGCTGCGCTGATGGGCTATCTGGAGTGCTTCGATCCCGACAATATCGAGCAGCAAGCGCACGAGACCGGGAAACGCGGACCACTCAGCGCGGAATCGGATGCAAAGTTCAAAGAGCAGTACAGCAGTTTGTTCGTCGCGCTCGCCGAGCACAGCCCGGGGCAACTGCCGGAACGTTTCGCGAGCCTCTTTAGCGAAGCCTACGAAAGCGAGATCGCCTCGACAACGGCGTCCGCGCGCCCGCGGAAGCGGCGTTCAGGATAGAGCCGAACCTCGACCGGAACCCCGCTGAGTTCGCCGCGTCGGTGGCCGGTACAGAACAATCGTTAGGTCATCGGGTTTCGACGGCCCACGCGAACTGCCGCTCATTCGGTCTCGCGCAAGCCGGGTCACGTTGTCTGCGGCACTAACGAGGTTGCCGCTGCGGATGCTTGCGACGATCTCGTCGATATACACGTTGTCGAGCAAGCCGTCGCTACATAGCAGCACCGTGTCGTAGTAATTCAATAGAACCGGCGCACCGATCTCGATGCGCATGTCGGTCGCGCCAATAACATTGAACAGCAGATGCCGTGCATCGTGCTCGACAGCTTCGTTCTCATCCAACAAGCCAGCCTCGACAGCAAAGCCAGTAGGCGAATGCGCGGTCACGCGGGCGCGGATGCGCCCACGCTGCCCAACCGCCAACAGTTCGGAGTCGCCGACGTGATAACTGCGAACGCAACCGCCCGAGATCTCACCGACGACGAGTGTCGTTGCTGCGCCACGCCCCAAGCCCAGAACACGGCGATTTGATTCCTCGACGGCGTCGACGATCGTCGTGCGCAGGTTCTCGGGGCTGAGCTCAGCCGTGCTCAAGACGTCACGCAGGGTTGTCACCGCAAGGTTCGATGCCTCGCGGCCGCCCGGCCCGCCGCCAACGCCATCGGCAACGGCGAGCACGACGCCGTCTGGGCCAACCGGAATGACCGCCGCCGAATCCTCGTTGGCCGTTACTTTGCCCGGACAGCGAATACTGCGCACGCAGATTTGACCTTGCGGCCACTTAAAATCGTCACTGTCCGAATCGGCCTCACCGAGAAACAGTCGAGCCTGCCGATTGCGCGCGGCCATCAACGCAGCTCCTGACTGCACCATGGGCAGTGCTCCCAGAATCGGCTATCGATACCCCAGTGGCACGACGGGCATTTTTCCTTCGAGCCGGGCAATACCCAGGGCTTTTTGACCTTCGAGCGACACCACGGGCAGTAACGCATGAACGCTGCGAGCGGACCGCGGCATTTGCGGTTTGCGCAGCGCGCGCTGTAGCGGCGGTCGGAATACCGGCGCCGCGTCTCGACCTCGAAGCCCGTGCCATAACACCACGCACAATACGGCCAATCGAGCTTGACGCCACGATCGCAACGCGGACAGGTTGCCGGATAACGGGTCTCGAACTTGCGGTGCTTGAGGCGGTCGCCGCACCATGGACACGCACTCATGCTCTCGGCGACAGGGCCGTCGCAGCTGTGGCAGTGATGGTGCGTCTCGAGTGCTCGACGATAGCGCTTCTGGAACTCACGAAAGCGGATCGACTGCCACGGCGCCGTGGGCTGCTCGGGCGAGCGCTGACGTCTGCGACGCCTGCGGAGGCCGTTGCGGGCACGCTTGAACGCGTTGTGCATCGCGACGGCATTCTTGAAGCGATCCTCGGGCCGCACCTGCGTGGCTTTCTGCAACACGTCGATCAGCTTATCGTTGAGCCGCGCACGGACCCGCTCGATTCGCGGCGGCGGCCAGTCATAAGGCCACTGAAGCAGATAGCCCGAAAAGAGCTCGTAGAGCACGAGCCCCAACGCGAAAACATCGGACTGATACATCGGCCGCCCGACGGCCTGCTCCGGTGCAATGTAGCCGATCGTGCCGGATCCCGAGCCCTGCAGCAGTGAGCGCTGCGCAATTTTCGAGAACCCGAAATCGCTGAGCTTCAAGACGTTACCGGGAAACAGGATGTAATTGTCGGGCTTGATATCGCAGTGAATGATGCGACACGCGTGCGCGCGTGCAGCGCCGGCCAGCACTTGCTCGG
>JAHEEN010000290.1 GCA_024640685.1 Rhodospirillaceae bacterium | reverse complement strand
TATCTACCACGCTGGACGCAGGACACGATCGGCGCCGATAACCGTGGCGCGATCACGGCCGATCCGACAGGGGCGCTCGGGCTCTTTCGCGTCTGGACGAGCATCGGCGGCGGGCGAGCGCTTTGGAACGACAGTTACCCGTTGACGGCCTCGGCGCAGGCGACTCGGGATGCGTTCGATCCGGTGCGCGATTCGCCGACGCTCGGCTGCCGGCCGAAGGGCATGCCGCTGATCATGGAGCAGCCCTATCCGATGGAGTTCATCGACGAGGGTGAGCGAATCGTCATGCGGCTCGAGGAGTACGACACCGTGCGCCGTATCGAGATGGCGGTACCGGAGCGCGTCTTAGAGCGACCGGCGAGCCTACTGGGCAACTCGGTCGGCCGGTGGGATGGCGACGTCCTCGTCGTCGACACGACCGACATCGACTACGAGTGGTTCGACAAGACCGGCATCCCACAGGGCCAGGCGCTCAGTACGGTCGAGCGATTCACGTTGGCGGCCGACGGCAGTCGACTCGACTATCGGATGACGGTTACCGATTCGGAGACGTTCACGGAGCCCGTCGTGCTGACGAAAAGTTGGGGCTATCGGCCGAACGACGAGGTCCGCCCGTACGAGTGTAATGAGAGCGAATAACCGCTCGGTCGGCGTTCGCTTGCGCGTTACGCGCGCCGTTTAGGGCTTCGAGCGCGAATCGAGCGCCATGCAGTTGTAGCGAATCGCCGCGATCAGTAGGCAGTAATACAGCACATAGTGCATGTTATTCCCGACCGTGCCCCAGGCTTGACGCGTTAGATTGCCGAAGACGAGCACGAACATCATGACAGTGCCTGCGACGAGTGCCGGAATCGTGAACAGACCGAGCGTCGTCAGCACGCCGAGAACGACTTCGATGAATGGCAGCACGTACAAGAATCCGTGCACGAGCCACATCGGCAACAGGTGACCATCGAATAACGCGGCCTGCTCCGAGACCCAAGGCTCGAGCCCGCCGACGCCGAAGTAGACGAGGCGCACGAGACCGTGGCCGAGGATGTTGACACCTAACGTAATCCTGAATAGCGCATAGGCGAGCTGCAGCTCGTTGAGCCCCATCAAGACTCCGTTTCGATCCCCATTCGACATGCGTCACCCGCGTTGTTATTTGTTAACGTTTAGCGACACATTATAATCGCAATAGCCACGCGGCGTCGGCCGTGACATGGCGAAATCAAATACCCCCGGGTCGCCGTCAATTTTTCTTGTGCTGGCGTCGGGAGACAATGGCAAGGAGGGCTGTCTCAATATGGCACGTTACGGACTCAATCATGCCAAGCTTGCAGTGGTTACAGCGGCCGTACTGTCTGTTCAACCGCTCGGCGCGCACCATGCCAACTCGGCCTTCGACAGGCAGCAATCGGTGACCGTGACCGGCACCGTTTCGGCGTGGCAGTTCATCAATCCGCATGCCGGACTCTGGCTCGATGTAACCGACGATTCCGGCGCCACTGTCGAGTGGGCCGCCGAGTTTCAAGGCACGCTCGATCTGTATCGTCACTTCAGCTGGAACAAAGATACGTTCAAGCCTGGTGACACGATTACGGTGACTGGGTCGCCGGCGCGCGACGGCTCGACGAATCTCGCAGCAGTGATCGTCACGTTTGCGGACGGCACCGAAGTCAACGTCAGAAACGCGCCCGACTGAGTCGAGGATTATTCGCTGCGACAGCGTCGATGCGCGATTGCTATCGCAGCGACAATGGAGATTATTTGATGACCCGACAACTGATCGTGTTCGTGGCAAGCGTCGTTGGGCTCACGTTGTTTGCGCTCGAGGCGACCGCACAATCGATACCCGACCTATCCGGCGTCTGGCAGCGATCGTTTCCAGGTGACTCGTCGCTCGTCGCCGCGCCGCCGATGACGGCCTGGGGGCAGGAGCGCTTCGATCTAGCCAAGCCAATTCACGGCCCGCGGACGACATCGGCAACCGAAGCTAACTCGGCCGAGCTCAACTGTCTGCCGATGGGCTTTCCGGCCACGTACTATCGGCCGCGGCCGTTCGAGATCGTGCAACTACCCGATCGCGCGATGATGCTGTTCGAGGTCGACCATTTCTGGCGCATGATCTACATGGACGGCCGGGAGTTTCCGGAGGTGCCGCTGCACACGTGGAACGGTTACTCGATCGGCCACTACGAAGGCGATACGCTCGTCGTCGTGACGCGGCATATGCTCGGTTGGCAATCGGAGAACGTGCAGCGCTGGATCGACCGCCTCGGTCATCCGTTTAGTGACGAGGCAACGATCACCGAGCGGATTCGGCGCGTCGATGAGGAGACGATCGTCAACGAGGTGACAATCGACGACCCGACCGCTTACGAGGAGCCGTTCACCGGGACGTTGACTTTTCGCTCGCGAGACTTCGAGCTCAGCGAGTTCATCTGCCAAGAGCTGATGCTATCGCGGCTGCCGGAGATGCGGCCGGAGTAGCTCCTCGCTCAGCTTTCTGCAACGACGACCTGTTGTCCTTCGGCCAGACGCTCGCCGCCACGGATGACGATTAAATCGCCTGCGGACAAGTCCCCGGTCACCTCGACAATCTGCCCATCGCCGGCGCCGACGTTTACCTGGATACGCTGGGCAGCCTGTTCGGTGTCGATTCGAAATACAAACGTTCCTTCGGCGCGCAGCACCAGCGCATCCCGCGGAATGGCGAGTACGGGCCGGCGCTCCGCGGTTGGCACTTCGAGTCGCACGCTCTCTCCGACAATCCAGCTGTCGGCGGGTACGTCGATACGTACTTCGAACATGTGGGACTGCGGATCGCCGAACGGCACGATGGTTCGGACGGCGCCTGTTCCTTCGCGATAATCGTTATGCACATGCAGCTGGGCGCCTGCCTCGAGGAACGCGACGGCATTCAGCGGTGCGCGCGTCACGATCTCAATCGCAGCTGGGCTGACGAGCCGCATGACGACATCGAGGCGGTTGATCATCTCGCCGAGATTGATCAGCCGCTCGCTGACGATTCCGTCGAACGGAGCGGGGATGGTGGTTTTGGCAATCTGGTCCTCGACTTGCCGGAGGCGCGCTCTGGCAGCCTCTAGATCGGCGCGGGCAACCTGCAGATCTGACAGCGTCCTGTCGAACAGGCTCTGTGCAGCATTGCTCTGTGCAGTCAGCTGGCGCAGCCGCTCTACCTCCGGTTCGAGAAACGTCAGACGGCCTTCCTGGCTATCGACGGAGGCCAGCAATTCCTCACGCTGTATCTCGAGCATCGTGCTCTCGAGTCGGACGAGTGGATCACCTTCGGCGACTACAGTGCCGACATCCGCAAACCACAGCACGCGCCCCTCGACTTCTGAAGCGA
>JAHEEN010000092.1 GCA_024640685.1 Rhodospirillaceae bacterium | reverse complement strand
ACGATCCGGCCGTCGATGACGGTCATGATCGGCTTGAGATCCTTGATCTCGTCGGCCGGCACGGTCAGATAGTCGCGGTCGAGCACGACGAAGTCGGCCAACTTGCCGGGCTCGATCGAGCCGAGCTCATCCTCGCGGAAGATCAAGTGGGCGTTCTCGCGCGTGTGCGCGATCAACGCTTCCTCGCGCGTGATCGTTTGCCGGGTCACGTGGCGGCCGCCGACCATGTCGCCGGTCACGGCCCAGCCGAGCGTGCGCAACGGCTCGATCTGATTCGCGCGGCTGCCGTCACTGCCGAGTCCCCACGTGATGCCGCTGTCCTCGATCGTGCGCATCGGCAGAAAGTCGAAGGCCGCATCGCCATAGAGCTCGTGGTGGACCGCGCCGTTGATCACGGTCCACGGATGCAGCGCGACGTACATACCGAGCGCCTTCATGCGCGCGAGCGCGTCGGCGTTCAACTGGTTGCCGTGGGCGAACGTCCAACGCAGCGCACGTATCGGCGTTTGCCGGTTGATGTCTTCGATGATGTCGAGAAACGCGCTGATCGTTACCGGGTGGTGCGCATGAACCTGCAACGGCAGGCTCGCTTCGGCGATCGCGGTCGCAAGTCGGCGCCACTGATAGAGCTCGTCCTCGGTCGGTGACGCCTCGACAATATGCATG
Source organism: Rhodospirillaceae bacterium (assembly GCA_024640685.1). Lineage (GTDB taxonomy): Bacteria > Pseudomonadota > Gammaproteobacteria > Steroidobacterales > Rariloculaceae > JAHEEM01. The sequence continues at coordinate 11,190 of JAHEEN010000092.1, read as the reverse complement.
CGGTCGTGCAGTGGGTTGTAAACACCCTCGCCGTAGAGCACGCGGTCGACCCAGTTGTCGCCCCAGAACAAATCGAGCTCGGGGATTTGCGCCAGCGCTGCATCGACCTCGTCCGGCGCGCTCGCGCGTGCGCTGTCCATGCAAAAGACACGCAGATTGAGCTCGTCGCGAGCCGCCCAATCGCGGTAGAGCGCGAGCAAGTCCTCGGGGCAGCCGGCGCTTGCGACGGTCGTCAGTCCCATGCGGTTCAGATCGACGATCATCGCGCGCGTGTTCGTCGCAGTGTCTTCGGCCGAGGGCACCGGTAACCGAGCGGCGAGCGGCCGCACGCCGGGCTCCTCGATCTCGCCGGTCGCACGGCCCGCGCTGTCGCGCACGACCCACGGCTCGCCGCGCCCGGCATCGTCGATGCCGAACTCCGCGAGCGCCAGGCTATTGAGGTACGTCTTGTAATAGCCGGCCTGTAGTAAGACCGGATGATCGGGCAGTGCGCGGTCGAGCTCGTCGCGTGTGAATGGGCTCGAATCGTCGGCGAACTGATCGAGCATGAAGCCGCCGAGTGCGAAGACCCACGCACCGGCCGGCAGCTCGGCCGCCCGCGCGCGCAGCCGCTGTAGCGCCTCGGCACGCGACGCGACGCCGTCGAGCCGTACGTCGTCGGGCCACGTCGTGCCGGCGCGCAACAGGTGCATGTGGTTGTCGATCAGTCCCGGGATCACCGTATGACCGTCGAGATCGACAGTTCGAGTGTCGCGGCTAGCGAGCGCTTCGATCTCGTTGGTCGTGCCGACGGCTGTGATGCGATTGCCGGTGACTGCTAGGGCTTCGGCGATCGTGAACGTGCCATCGACGGTGACGATTTTGCCGTTCGTGAATACGGTATCGGGCGCAGATGATTGGGCCGAAGCCTGCGGCGTGGTCAGGATCGTAGCCACGAGCAAGGTGCTCGCGAGGCCCGTTCTCGTGTCGCAAATCATTCGACGTTCTCCTGATGCAGCTGGCTGGGTCGTAAGACCTTTATATAATAGCCGCTAGCATGGGCGGCGGCGCTAGCGGATGGCTGCCGCCCGAGCCCGCAATGAAACCGACAGGTGAGACATGAGAGCTGCGATTGCATTGTCGATATTCCTCGCCGTGCCGATGGGCGCGATCGCGCATCATTCGCGCGCCGAGTTTGCCAACGAGACACGCGAGATCGACGGTGTCATCACGAGCGTCGTTTGGCGCAATCCGCATATCGCACTGTTCGTCGATGCGCCTGGCGATGACGGTGCGGAGACGAGCTGGCGCATCGAAGGGTTGACGCGGCCAGCAGCGCTCGAGCGCGCGGGTGTCAATGCCGCGTTGTTCGCCGTCGGCGATCGCATCACCGCGTTCGGCCAGGTCTCGAGATTTCGCGACGCGTTACTGGTCACAAACATCCTGCTCGCGGATGGCCGCGAGGTGCTGATGGACGCCAACGTCGCACAGCACTGGTCGGGGCCGGTCGTCGGCGATGGCGAGGCGCCGGCACCGCAGCTTGCCGATGCAGCAACCGAGAACCGCGGTTTCTACCGTGTCTGGCATCCGGCCGGGAATCCAATGCGGCAGATGCGCAACTTCGAGTTCACCGAGCAGGCGATCGCGGCCCGTGCGGACTGGGACCCGGTCGATAATCCAATCGTTGCTTGCGAGCAGCCAGGGCTGCCTGGGACGCTATTTCATCCACGGCCGATCGAGCTCAGCGAGCAGGACGGCGATATCGTCTTGCATCACGCGTTCTCCGACACGCGCCGCACGATTCATATGTCGCCTAACGGGAACCGAGCGCGTTCCCATCTGGGCTACTCGGCCGGACGCTGGGAGGGCGAGCGCTCGCTAGTCATCGAGACGACCGGCATCGATTACCCGTACTTCGATAACCGCGGCACGATGCAGGGTGCGAACATCGAGCTCGTCGAGCGCTACTCGCTCAGCGAGGACCAGTCCCGCCTCGACCTGGAGATTACGATCACGGATTCCGTTGCGCTGTCGGCACCGGTTTCCGCGAGCTGGCATTTCCTCGCGCTCGATGCGCCGTTCGAGCTTTATGAGTGCAACGTCTTTTAGCCGCGTCCGGCGCTGCCCGCCGGATGCGCGCCCGCCTTCGAGCGGGTAAGATCGGGGGCCGAGCCTGGCACGGCGCTAACAACGACAACGCCGTCCCCGTGCTCGCCGGAGTCAACCGCACCTTGGGGGTGAAGTCTGATGAAAGACTCGACGAACGGCGATCTTTCCCGCCGCGAGTTCATAGGTGGCACGGGTGCCGCGATCGTCGCCGTCAATGCGACGACGGCAACCGCACAGGATCGTGACGCGGCCGAAGCCCGCGCGATCGCGGAAGTCCCGCGCACACGGATCGAGATCACGGTCAATGGGCAACGACAGAGCGTCGACGTCGAGGACCGCTGGACGCTCGTCGAGCTACTCCGCGACCACCTCGGCCTGACCGGCACCCGTATTGGCTGCAACCGCGGCGAGTGCGGCGCGTGCACGGTGCTGATCGACGACGAGCCGGCTTATGCGTGCAGCACGCTGGCGGTCTGGGCCGACGGGCGCAGCATCCGCACGGTCGAGGGTGTCGAGCGAGATGGCAAGGTCTCGACGCTGCAGCAGGCTTTCATTGAGCACAACGCGCCGCAATGCGGCTTTTGTACGTCGGGACAGCTGATGAGCGCGACGGCGCTGCTCGAGCGCAACCCGAGCCCAACGGCGCAGGAGATTCGCGAGGCGCTGTCCGGCAACCTCTGCCGCTGCTCGAACTACAACGCGATCGTCGAAGCCGTGCAGGCCGCCGTCAAGATGGGAGGTGCGTAATGGCTGTCGACCCGATGAAGACGCTTGGCCAAGACACCCCGCGAGTCGATGCCTACGAGCGTGTGACCGGCCGGGCGACGTACAACCGCGATATCAAGCTGCCCGGCATGCTGTACGCGCGCGTGCTGCGCAGCACCGTGCCGCACGCGATGGTACGGCGTATCGATACGTCTAAAGCCGAGGCGCTGCCGGGCGTGCGCGCCGTGATGACGCACGAGACGCACAAGATCCCATACGGGTCGGGCTCGATTTCCGGCGGCCGGCAGTACAGCGACCCGCATAAGGACATCACGACGCGCTTACGTTACACGTTCAACGAGCACGTGCGTTACGTCGGCGAGCCCGTTGCGGCCGTCGCGGCAGTCAACCGGCATATCGCCGAGGAAGCTCTTCAGCTGATCGAGATCGAATACGACGAGTTGCCGTTCGTGATGGACGTCGAAGAAGCCGTCGCCGCGGGTGCGCCGGAAATCTGGGAGGGCGGCAACATCGCGCACGACTCGGAGAATCGACAGCAGCCGATCGGTGGGCAAACCGGCGATCTGCAAGCCGGCTTCAGTGAGGCCGACCAGATATTCGAGGAGCGCTTTACGACGGCGTTCATTCAGGACGCGCAGTTGGAGCCGCGCAGCTCGCTCGCGCATTGGGAGGGCGACAAGCTGATCCTGCACACGCCGACGCAAGGCGTATCGAACTGCCGTCACGACACCGCCCGCGATCTAGGCCTAGAGGATCATCAGGTCCAGGTCGTCTGCAAGTACATGGGCGGCGGTTTCGGTGATAAGAATGGCAACTATTACTTCGATTTGATCGCGGCGGCGTTCGCGAGGGATCTCGGCGTCCCGGTCATGGTCGAGCTGTCGCGCAAGGACGACTGGCTCGGCACGCACGGCCGCTGGCACACGGTGCAGGACTACCGAGTCGGCGTGAAGGACGACGGCACGGTCACGGCGATCGAGGTCAACGGCAAGAGCGGCATGGGGCCCTACTTGAGGCGCTCGGGCAACGTCTCCGGCATGGACGTCTATGCCTGCGAGAACACGTCGAAAGCGATCTTGCCGGTGCATACGAATCGTATGGTCTCGGGCAACTTCCGTGCGCCGGCCTATCCGCAGGGCTACTTCGCGATCTCGTCGATGATGGACGACGTGGCCTACAAGATGGGCGTCGATCCGGTTCAGTTCGCACTGAAGAACATGGTGCGGCCGACCGAGACGAAGCAATTCACGAACTATGCGCTCGATCAGTGCATAGCGATGGGTGCCGAGCAGTTCGATTGGCAGCGCCGCTGGAATCCGAACCCGGGCTCCGCCGAAGGGCCGATCAAGCGCGGTGCCGGCATGTCGTTCATGATGTTCAACGCTCGCCTCGGCGCGAGCAGCGCAATCGTGCGCGCGGCGTCGGGCGGCCGCTACACGGTCTACGTCGGCGTTACCGACATCGGCCCAGGTGCCAAGACGACGATGTCGATGCTAGCGGCCGAGACGCTCGACGTGCCGCTGTCCAGCGTCGATATCGTTTGGGGCGACTCCGATCGCTGCCCATACTCGGTCGGCGAGTCCGGCAGCCGCTGCACGACGATGACCGGCTTCGCCGTCGTCGAGGCCGCGCGCGATCTGAAGCGCCAGATCGACGAGCGTGGCTTGCCTACGGGCGACGACGTGCTGATCGCCTCGGCGACGCCTGCGCCGTCGACGAACGGCAAGCTGCGCGAGGGCTTCGGCGCGCACTTTGCCGAGGTCGAGGTCGATACGCAGCTCGGCGACGTGCGCGTTACGAAGTATCTGACCGTGCACGAGTCGGGCCGCATTCTGAATCCGTTACCGGCACTCGATCAGATCCGTGGCGCGGTGATTCAGGGTATTGGCCAGGCATTGAAGGAAGACGTGCTCTACGACACGAACACCGGCCATCCGCTGATGACCGGCTACTACTTCGCGCGTCACTTGACGCACCTCGACGTGCCCGAGATCGAGAACACATTCATCGAGACCGACGACGGGTACGGGCCGTACGGTGCCAAGACCGTTGGTGAGTCCGGCATCATCATCGCGCCGGCGACGATCGCAAACGCGGTCTACAACGCAATCGGCGTGCGGATGAAGGACTTGCCGATCACGCGCGACAAGATTCTGGAGGCCGTGGCATGAAGACTTTCACGAACCGCAATCCCGAATCCGTCGGTCACGCTGTCTCGATTGCCCGCGACGCGATCGGCGGCGGCCGGTCGGTCGTTTTTGCCGGCGGCGGCACCGATTTGTTGCAGCTCGTTAAAGAGCGAATTCCGAACCGCCCTGGCAGCGGTGCGCCGGACGTCATCATCAATCTCAAGGGAATTGCTGAGATGAACGGCGTCTCGCGGCGCAACGACGGCGGGCTGGCCATCGGCGGTCTGACGTCGCTGTCTGCGGTCAGCGCGAACACCGACGTCAGTGCGCGATACAACGCCGTCGCCGAGGCCGCGGTGTCGGTTGCGACGCTGCAGATGCGCAACGTCGGCACGATCGCCGGCAACGTCTGCCAGCGGCCCTGGTGCTGGTACTACCGCAACGGTTTCGATTGCTTCAAGGCCGGCGGCAACCAGTGCTATTCGGTCAGCGGTGAAAACCAGCTGCATGCGATTTTCGGCGGCGGGCCGAGCTTTATCGTGCATCCGTCGGATGTTGCACCCGCGCTCGTCGCGTTCGATGCGATCTTTCGCGTTGCTGGATCGAACGGAGAGCGCAGGTTGTCGGCCGATGAGTTTTTCGTGCTGCCGCGCGACGATGCCCGCCACGAAAACGTGCTCGCCGACGACGAGGTGCTCGTATCGATCGAACTGCCGGCTGCGAGCGGCAATGTGCGCAGCGGCTTTCGCAAGCTCATGGACCGGGCGACGTGGACGCACGCGGTCGGCAGCGCCGCGGTCGCGCTCGATATGGACGGCGATACGTGCCGCTCGGCGAGCATCGTGCTCGGCGGTGTTGCACCGATCCCGTGGCGTGTCGAGGCGGCCGAGCAGATGCTGGCCGGCCAGACGATCACGGCCGAGCTCGCCGAAGCCGTCGGTCGGGCCGCGGTCGAAGGCGCCCAACCGCTCGCGAAGAACCGCTACAAGGTGCCGATGACCCAGCGGCTCGTCGAGCGCACCGTGCTGGCCGTCGCAGGCTGAGCGATGACGTTTCGCCAGCTGACGGTCGCCGAGCCCGAGCGCGCCGAACCGGTGAGCCGCCGGGATTTTCTGACGATGCGCGTCAGCGAGGGCCGACGCGTGCTGGAGCTTTCGTGCGAGCGTCTGTTTATGCGCTATCACGACGCGTGCTCGGAGGCGGCGCAGCGGCAGGTTTCGAACCACGAAGACGTGCCGGGGGCTGCAGACGTGCCTCTGGGGTTTGCGATGCCATCGGTCGATGCGCTGTTCGACGAGCTCGAGCGGCAGCTCGCCGGTGTCGAGGAGTTGCGCGTGCTCGAGCGCGGTTGGCTCGGTAGCGGTGCGTTCGCCCGCGACGTCGCCGCGCGGATCGATGCGTTCAGCGAGCGCGGCGGCATCGTTGCATCGGAGGCGGCGGCATGACCCGAGCTGACTCACCTAATCGCGGCGTGCGGCTGGCACTGCAGCGATTCGCGTTGGCCTGTGCCGCTGTGTTGCTCGTCGCCTGCGCAGCCGGCGTCAGCAGCGCGCAGGACCCGGAAGATGCCGCGCTAGCCGCGCGTGTCGCCGCGGCGATCGCCGGCACATCCGATCTACCGCAAAACTCGCTCGCGGTCGCCGCCGACGGCGGTGTCGTGCAGATCTCGGGCTCGGTCGCCTGCGCGGACTGCGGTGGCATGCTGACACCCGGCGGTATTCAGACGATTCAGCAAACGCTCGGCGCGGTCGTCCGTGCCGTGCCCGGCGTCGAGCGCGTCGAGTTCGATTTAAACTATCAATAGTCGAAGAGTCGAGCGGGCCGGCACATGGCATCGACTCGATCACACAACCTAGGAGATGACCGATGAAGGGCTCCGTTAGCGCATTTGCTTCGATGTTCTCACTCGTGGTTGCAGTTGCCGTCCCGGCCACGGCGGTTGCGCAGAACGCAACGTTTCTAAAAACGACGCAGTCGTTCGCCGATGAGGCACGCGGATTCTGCATCGATCTGCCGGGCGCGCCGCCGAACATGAGCTTCGATCGGCCGATCCAATCGCACTCGTGCAAGTACGGCGTCGATTCGTCGGATCTGATGTTCGAGCTGTCGGCCGACGGCCAGTTGCTCGCCCCGGCTTTCGACGTTTGTGTCTCGGCGGACCGAATTGCGGCCGGCAGCGCATTGCACGCGCGAGCATGTTCCACATCCGATGAGCAAACGTGGACGCGGGGTCTGCGCGGCGAGATTTCGCCGGCATCGCGGCCGGATCTCTGCGTGACGCTCGCTGACGATTACCGCCTCGCGGGCACGCCGGCTTGGATCACGCCCGTGTTTCACGCCCGCGACGTGACGCTCGAGACCTGCATGGCGCCGGCTGCTGCGGGGCAGCAGTTCCGCGCAGGCCTTCCCAACGAGTTACCGTCGAGCTTCGTCGCCACACCTGGGGAGCAGATGCCGCCGCACTTGGCCGCAGCCGTGCGCGAGATCGTGTCGCGCGGCGCCGGCGCGCAGGAGACGTCGCGGCTTTACACGGACGAGCCACGGGTCTACGAGCTCTCCGAGATCGAGGTTGCCGGCGACATCGCCTATGGTCCGCACGAGCTGCATCGCCTCGACGTGCATACGTCGACGATGCGGCGGGCTAGCGGGCCGATGCCGGTTGTCGTCTACGTTCACGGTGGTGGCTTCGTGCGCGGTAACCGTCATTCGAACCGCAACGTCTCCGACTATTTTGCGAGTCTCGGTCTCGTTGCCGTCAATGCAACGTACCGGCTTGCGCCGGAAGCGAAGTGGCCGGCTGGCTCGCAGGACGTTGCGCGCGCCGTCGACTGGGTCAGAAACAACATTCGCGACTACGGCGGAGACCCGGCGCAGATCTACGTCGTCGGGAAGTCGGCCGGCGCATTCCACGTTGCCGAGTTTGCGCTCAGGCCGAGCATCGCCGGCGACGAGGGACCCGCGGTGGCCGGCATCGTGCTGATTTCAGGCACATACATTGCCGACAGCAGCAACCCGTCGCAGGGCCGCATCGACTACTTCGGCGAGGATCTGTCACGTTGGTCGGATATCTCGATCCTCGGCAACATCGAGCGCGCGGACATCCCGTTCCTGCTCAGTATTTCCGACTACGACAGTGACACGACGAAGGCCTCGTTCGCCGAGCTCACCCGCACGTTGACCGTCGACTACCGGCGCATGCCGCGGACCGTGCAGCTGATCGGCCACGATCACTACGCGCCGAATCCGAGCATCGGCACCGTCGATACGCAGCTGAGCGCCGAGATTCTGCAGCTGATTCGCTCGACCGCCGGCGCTGCGCAGCGCATGACGGCGAACTAACACGCCCGACCTACGACGGCACCTCTTCGGAGGTGCCGTTTCTTTCTGTGCGACGTCGGTAACGTCCCACCGTACCGCACCGCGTTCGATGTTTACGGTAGCAGCGGGGGCGACATTGCGCGGGCCTTGGAACACCCGTCTGCTGGGATACGAGGGTTACGGAGTCGATCGTCCGGGGTCGGTAGGTCCCGGGTCGTAGAGCGTCTCGTGGGTTTTATGAAACTGCTCGACAGCCTCTTCTGCGATCTTCGAGTTCTTGAACATCGCAATGTGGAACAACGCGTCGCCTTCGTAGGCGAGCGGCAACCGGGATCGGCCGATGACGATGCCGGCTGTAGTGCTCTTCACGTCGGTGCGAGTCGCGCCGAACGGATCGCCGACGGTGGCGAGCGTCTGACCGTCGGTGACGCGCTCACCGAGGCGGCAGTGCGCATCGACGATTCCGCTGCACGGCGCTCGCACCCAGGTCGTCGAGCGAGAGATCACCGGCTCGAGGGTGCGAGAGTTCTGCTTGCGCGGCGGTAGCATGCCGAGCTTGCGCATGACGCGTCGAATCCCGCGCACGCCCGTGCGAATCGCGACCTCGTCGAATCGCATTGCCTCGCCGGCCTCGTAGAGCAGCAGCGGGATGCCGCGTTCGGCTGCAAATTCGCGCAGCGAGCCGTCGCGTAGCCGTGAGTCGAGAATCACGGGCGTTCCGAACGTCTGCGCGAGCTCGAGCACAGTCGGGTCGGAGAGGTCGCCACGAATTTGCGGCAGGTTCTCGCGATCGGCGGCTCCCGTGTGAAGATCGATACCGAAGTCGGCTTTGGCGACGATTTCGTTGCCGATCAGGTGCGCGAGGCGGGCTGCGATCGAGCCCGTTTCCCGACCCGGAAACGAGCGATTTAGGTCGCGGCGATCCGGTAGGTATCGCGTGCGATGGATGAACCCGAACACGTTGGCTATCGGTATGGCCAGCAGCGCGCCTCGTAGCTTCCGTATTTCGGACAAATTGAGGAGCCGTCTGACGATATTGACGCCATTGAGCTCGTCACCGTGAATCGCAGCCGTTATGAACAACGTCGGCCCTGGGCGTCGGGCATTGATGACATGTACCGGCAACGCGAGCTTCGCGTGTGTGTAGAGATCGGCGATCGGCAGGTCGATCGTACGGCTCTCGCCTGGATCGACTGCGACACCGCCGATGACGATGCGTCGATCGTTACCGGTCGTCTTGGCTACCATATCAGAGCAGTCCCACGAGGATCGTTGCGATACCGAGAAATGAGAAGAATCCTGCAACGTCGGTCACGGTCGTCAAGATGATCGACGACGACTGCGCCGGATCTTGGCCAAGTCGCGTCAGCATGATGGGCACCAGCGCGCCTGCGAATCCAGCCGCGACCATCGCGAGCACCATGGACATTGCAATCACGAGTACTAGTCCGAGTGAACCGCTCCAGACGAATACGCCGATCCCGCACGTAACTGCGACGGCAAGGCCGTTCACGAACCCCGTTTGCACTTCCTTGATCGTGACCTTGAGCCAGTGGCGTAACGAGATTTCCCGCAGTGCCAGACCGCGCATCGTGACGGCCAACGCTTGCGCGCCCGCATTGCCCGACTGACCGGCGACGACCGGAAGCAGTACGGCGAGCGCAGTAAATTGAGCGATCGTACTCTCGAACAATCCCACGACGGCCGCCGCCATGAACGCGGTCAGCAGATTGATTTGCAGCCACGGCAGTCGCTTCCGGACAGCGAACAGGGCCGGGGAGAGCGCGCGCTCGTCCTTGCTTGCGCCGACCATCGTCTGAATATCTGCCGTCGCATCCTCCTGCATCGCTTGAATGAGATTCTTGTGATAGACCATGCCCAGCAGTCGCCCCTCGGTATCGACGACGGGCAGATCCACGAGCTTGAATCTCTCGAGCAGCTCGACGACCTCGTCGCGTGGCGTAATCGGGCTTGCAACCGCTGGCACGGGCTGAGCGATATCCTTGAGCGCGGTGCCCGGATTGGCGAGCGCGAGTTCCTGAATCTGAACGCGGCCGCTCAAGCGGTTGTCGTCATCGACGACGAACAAGCTGCGAGATGCGCGCGCGCGGGACTCGCGCAAGCGATCTAAAGTTGCGCCGACCGTCGCCGAGTCGCGCAGGAACTTGATCCGCGTCTCCATGAGCTGGCCGGCCGAGTCGCTCGGATAGCTCAGCGCGCGGCGTAGCTCGTCTGCGATCGGCACGCCGACCTCGAAGATGAGGCGCTCGCGGTCGGCTTGTTCGAACGCGCTCAGGAAACGCACCGCATCGTTCGGGTCGAGCTCCTTCAGCAACGCCGTCACGAGCGCGCTGGGCAGCCGCTCGAGCAGCTCTCGCGCGACGTCGGGCGCGAGGCGCGAGAAGACCGGCAGCAGCGTGCCCGCATCGTAAGTCTCGAGGATCTCGGCGGCGGTGCTCCGCTGCAACTTATCGAGGCTTGCTGCCGCGACCGCCGGGTGGTCGATCAAAAAGCGCCGCGTCAGGACGGCTACGGCGGCGTCGAGCTCAACGCTCATTGAATGAGGCTCCTGCGCGCGGTGTGGGGTCGCGACGCGCCGGCGCTTGCACGACGTCGATCAATGTCATCGCAGTCAGGAGCAACGCGCTCGCGACGGGACGCAGCAGCGCGTCGGGCCCGGCATACGCATCGCTCGCATGCGGCTGTGCGCTCTCGCGAAGCGTCTTGCGTGACAGGCCGCCGAGCAGGTTGCCGCGACGACCGACGACTGGCAGGTGCAAGAATGTGTCCCAGCGTTCGTCGAACGCGATCGAGGCGAGCGACGTGCGGTTGGAGACCGGTTGTGTAGCTTGAATCGCGAGGTTTTCCAGCGGCTGCTCGGGCGTCGCGTTCAGAATCTCGGCGACCGAGATCGTGCCGACGTAGGCGC
>JAHEEN010000289.1 GCA_024640685.1 Rhodospirillaceae bacterium | reverse complement strand
AACGTCACCGACAAGATCACGAAGAATCAGCGCAAAACATTTGGCACGCTGCGCGACTTATTGCGCGTCAAATCGGTCGGCATCATCGAAGAGATTCCTGAGCTCGGCCTCGTCAAATACGCCAAGCCCGTCGGCGTCGTCGCGGCCGTGACCCCGTCGACGAACCCGAGCGCAACGCCCGTCAACAAGACGATGATGGCCGTCAAGGGCCGCAATGCCGTGATCATCGCGCCGTCGCCGGCCGGCCAATCGACGACGGCGCGCACCGTCGAGCTGATGCGTGCGGCGCTAGTCACCGTCGGTGCGCCCGCCGATCTCGTGCAGATACTGCCGGCGCCCGTGACGAAGGCGTCGACGCAGGCGCTGATGGAGGCCGTCGACCTCGTCGTCGTGACCGGCTCGCAGAACAACGTCCGGGCGGCTTATCGCAGCGGCACGCCGGCGATCGGCGTCGGCGCCGGTAACGTTCCGGTCATCGTCGACGAGACCGCGGATCTCGATGCAGCTGCCGCGAAGATCTGTGCGTCTAAGACGTTCGACAATGCGACATCGTGCTCTTCGGAGAACTCCGTTGTCATCGTCGATGCAGTTTACGACGAAGCGATCCGTGCGCTCGAATCCGCCGGCGGCTATCGGACGAGCGCCGAGGAGAAAGACCGAATCGCGCACACGCTGTGGGTGGACGGGCGGCTGAACCGCGATGTGATTGCCAAGGACGCCGCAACGTTCGCTCGCGCAGCCGGGCTTGGTGACTCAGCACAGCAGGCAAAGTTCTTTCTCGTTGAGGATGACGTCGTCGGGCCGGGGCATCCGTTCTCTGATGAGAAGCTGTCGCTCGTGCTGACGGTTTATCGCGTCGCGAGCTTCGCCGATGCGATCGACAAGGTCCGCGCGATTCTGGACTTCAAGGGACGCGGCCACTCGTGCGGCATTCATACGACCGACATGAACCGTGCACGGCAACTCGCCGAGACGCTCGACGTCGCGCGTGTGCTCGTCAACATGGCGCACACGTTCGGCAACGGCGGCGGCTTCGACTCGGGGCTCAACTTTACGTTGAGCATGGGTTGCGGCACCTGGCAGGGCAACAGCATCAGCGAGAATTTGAGCTACCGCCATTTCCTGAACATCACGCATCTCGCGACGACGATCCCTGACGACAAACCGAGCGAAGAGGCGCTCTTCGGCGACTACTGGGGTCGGTTCGGGAAATAGGCCCAAAGGTCACGATGAAGTTCGAAGCGGCAGGCTCCGTGCGGGAGCTCATCGATCACCGCGCGGCGGACACGCCCGACAAAGCCTATCTCGTGGCGCCCGAGAGCGGTCGTGAGCTGACGTATGCCGCTGTGCGTGAGCACGCACGTGCGACGGCGAGCCGATTGCATGCGCTTGGGCTAGGAAAGGGCGACACGGCGTCGTTCCTGCTCGGCAACGGCCCGGCAACGGCCGAGCTGATTCTCGGCACGATGTACGCAGGCTGCATCTGCGCGCCGCTGAACACGGCCGCAGGTGCTGCGCAGCTCGCCTATGTCATCGGTCACTCGCAAACGAGCGTCGTGTTCGTCTCCCCCGAGTTCGAGCCGCAGCTCGCCGAAGCCGTAGCAAGCTCCGGATGCGACGTACGCGTCATCGTCACGGATGTCGACGCGGGGCCGGACTGGCCCGTCGAGAGTGACTCGGCGGCGGCGTTGCCCGACGTCGCTTCCGGCGACGATGCGATGCTGATTTACACGTCCGGCACGACCGGCAATCCCAAAGGCGTCCTATTGACGCATACGAACGTGCTCGCGGGCGCCTCGAACGTCGTCGGCGCCCACGAGTTGACCGCCGCCGACCGCGGTCTCTGCGTGTTGCCGCTCTGTCACATCAACGCGCAGATCGTCTCATTGTTCGGCGTTCTGGCTAGTGGCGGCACGATCGTATTGCCGCATCGATTCAGCACGTCGCAGTTCTGGGGCTGGATTGCCGACTACGAATGCACATGGTTCAGCGTCGTGCCGACGATCATCGCGTATCTGCTGCACGAGCGTGACGAGCTCGATGCACGCACGCGCGAGGCGCTAGCGCGAATCCGTTTCGGCCGCTCGGCGTCCGCGCCGCTGCCGCCGGCGTTGCACGAGCAGTTCGAGTCGCGGTTCGGCATCCCGATCGTCGAGACGATGGGCATTACCGAGGCCGCGGCGCAAATCTTGACGAATCCGCTGCCGCCCGCGGCGCGCAAAATCGGCTCACCGGGACTGCCATACGGCAACGAGGTTATCATTGCGACCCCCGAGGGCGCGGAGCTCGATTCGGGCGAGCAGGGTGAGATCCTCGTGCGTGGCGCGAACGTCATGCGCGGCTATCTCAGGGACCCTGCGGCGACGGCCGCGGCCGTCGATGCGGACGGTTGGCTGCATACCGGCGATCTCGGAGCCAAGGACGACGACGGTTACGTGTTCGTCACCGGACGGCTCAAGGAGCTGATCATCAAGGGTGGCGAGAACATCTCGCCGCGTGAGATCGACGATGCGCTATTCTCGCACCCGGCCGTCGTCGAGGCCGGCGCGCTGGGCGTGCCCGATGACGATTTCGGCGAGGACGTCGTCGCATGCGTCGTCGTCCGCGACGATGCGGAGTGCGAAGAACAGGAGCTCATCGAGCATTGCGCAGCGCGCACCGGAACATTCAAGGCACCGCGGAGAATTTTGTTTTTGCGCGACTTGCCGAAGGGACCGACGGGGAAGGTGCAGCGGCACGAGCTTGCGAAGCTCATTGCGCGTGATTTCGCCGAGAGAGTGAAGAAAAAGAGTTGAGATCAAACTGGTGCGTTGGTGACGGCTGCCGTGCCTTGGACTGAGACTTAGAAGGAAAGAAATATGCCCCGCATGACGCCAAGCGAAGCATTTGTCGAGACGATGGCCGCCCAAGGCGTGACCCACGTGTTCGGTATCGTCGGATCCGCCTACATGGACGCGCTCGATATCTTCGAGCCTGCGGGTATCCGGTTCATCTCGGTTGCCCACGAGCAAGGCGCCGGCCACATGGCCGACGGCTTCTCGCGCATCAGCGGCAGGCACGGCGTCTGTATCGCGCAGAACGGCCCGGGCATCACGAACTTCGTGACCGCGATTGCCGCAGCGTATTGGGCGCATTCGCCGGTCGTTTGCATCACGCCTGAGTCGGGCACGGCGACGATGGGGCACGGCGGCTTTCAGGAGGTTGAGCAACTCGCGTTCTTCGAGAAGATCACGAAGTACCAGACGCACGTCAATCGGCCGGATCGCATCGCCGAGCTGACCGGTCGCGCGTTCGACATTGCGATCGCCGAGCGCGGCCCGACGCAGGTCAACATTCCGCGCGACTATTTCTACGGCGATATCGACGTCGAGCTGCGCGATCC
>JAHEEN010000091.1 GCA_024640685.1 Rhodospirillaceae bacterium | reverse complement strand
ACAACGGCAGCGAGATGCGTACCGTCGAGGTCGTCCGCGACGGCCGCGCATGGAACGAAGTGGCGCCGGGGGTCGACCCGACCGATGCGCCCGGCACGGCCGCCGAGCGTGCCTGGCAGATCTGGATCACTCCGCACGGCGTCCTGCGCGCGGCGGTCGATGCAGCCGCGGCCGACCCAGGCTCTGTCCGCGTCGGCACGCAGCGCGGACAGACGACGTTAAGCGTGACCGTCGATGGCGTGCCGTATACGGCTGTCCTCAACGGCGACAACCGCCCCGAGCGAGTCACCGCAACGATCGATCATCCGGTGCTCGGCAGCACCGAGCTCGTCGCTACGTACTCCGATTACGTCGACTGGCCGATCCTCGACGTCTATTTCCCGTCGCATATCCTGCAAACGCTAGCCGGCGAGACGTCGCTCGATCTAACCGTCACGGAATTTTTCCAGAATCCATACGTCATATTCCCTACACCCGAACAGTTGGCAAGGTGATCGCAATGAAAATCACTCTCAAGTCCACACTTTGCGCGTTGTCGACCGCGCTCATCGTCACAACCGGTGCGTCCGCGCATCACGCCGTGCAGGCGCAGTTCGACGTGCAGCAGATCGAGACGTTTACCGGCGTCATGACCGACGTCGAGCTAATCAACCCGCACCCCTACTTCCATCTGGATGTAGACACCGGCAACGGCCAGATCGAGAACTGGTCCGTCGAATCGGTCGCGCTGCAGGCGCTACGCCGCGCCGGGTTACTGAAGCAGCTACGCGTCGGTGAGACGTTCACGATCGAAGGCCATCCGTCGCGCAATGGCGAGCCAATTTATCTGATGGTTGCGATCACGCTGCCCGACGGCAACCGGCTGACGATGCGCAGCTCCGATCCGGCGTCCCGATAACCACCACGTCACGCGGGGAACCATGACCATGCGGAAATCAACTTCCAACGCGCTAGCGATGCCCGTCGCCCTGGCAACACTCGCGCTGTCAGCCGGTCTTGCCGCCGCCCAAGACGTGCCACGCACGGCTGACGGGCATCCCGATCTCTCGGGATACTGGCTGCCGATCAATGCTACCAATCGCGACTCGACCGATACCTCCGGCAACATCGACTTCACGCTGCCGGCCCGCGACAACGATATCGGCAACTTCGAGAAAGATTTTGCCGTGCTCGAGCGGGCGAAACCGAACAAGCCGCTGTATCGGCCCGAGCACTGGGAACGCATACAGGATCTCGACTGGAACGGTCTGACGATCGATCCGATCTTCAACTGCCGCCCTGCCGGCGTGCCGCGCCAGGGGCCGCCACACAAGATCGTTCAAACGCCGACAGAGATGATCTTTCTCTACGAACGTCGGGGCAATGTCGGCCCTTCGATGTTTCGAGTCATACCAACGGATGGCCGTGAACACCTTCCCGCGCAAATCAACGACACGAGCTGGAGCGGCTACGGCATCGGCCACTGGGAAGGCGATACGCTAGTGATCGAAAGCGTCGGCTTCAACGATGAGAGCTGGCTCGGCTGGACCGGCTATATTCACAGCTGGGACATGAAAGTCACCGAGCGGATTCGCCGCGAGGGCAACGTGATCCACTGGGAAGCCACCGTCGAGGATCCCGAGTATCTGCTCGAGCCGTGGACGCTCGACCCGGTGCGCATGCGGTTGAACGAAGACCCGAACGCGTTCTTCTTCGGTACGATACCGTGCGAGGAACGCGACGCCGAGCACATCGTCGAGCCCAACGGGCGCGGCTAACGCCTGCGCCCACACGGAGACGCGCTAAGGCAGACGCAGAATTGCGGCCTCGATGTTGCGCTCGGCCTGCTCGAGCACGTCAATGAAAACGCTGGGCGCTTCGACGAACGGATGCGGCTGGCCAGCCGTGCGCGTCGCGAGCCGATCGCGGCGCTCGAAAAAGCCGGTGCCAGGCACCGACCCCGGACCGTTGGGATGCGTCGGCAGCCGCACGGTGAACTGCGGCGACTGAGCCGCGAGCAGCTGGAAGCGGCGGAGATTCCCGAGCACGGTCTGGTAACGCCAGAAGTCCGCCTCGAGCGAATTTGTGCCGCCGTAGATCACCGCACGATGCTCGTCGTTGCCGTCGCGCACCGTGAACTCCATCGATAACACGCCTTCCGTGTGGCCGGGCGTAACGTAAAACGTCACAGTCTGATCGCCGAGTGTCAGCGTTTCGCCGTCCTGGACGATCCAGTCGACGTCGGCGACCTCCATGCCGAAGTTTTCCTGGCCGGCATCGGTCTGCGCGCGCTTCCAATCGGCTGCGGTCAGCCCAACGGTCGCACCAAACGTTTGCTGCCAGTAGGCGTGGCCGCCCATATGGTCGAAGTGTCCGTGCACACCGAGCACGTAGCGGACGTCGGCCGGATCGAATCCGAGCTCACGGATGTGCTCCGCGGCCAATTCGATATAAGGCTCGTGCAGCGAGTCGATCAAGATCAAGCCGTCGCCCGTGTCGAGCAGGAAGCTGCTGACCCACTCGATGCCGACGAAGTAGAGGTTATCGAAAATCTTGAACGGCCGGATACTGCTCTGCTTTGCCTCGTCCTGGTAACCGGCAATTCGCTCGGCCGACACGTAACTGAAGTCCTGCAGCTCTAGATGCGGGAAATCGTCGACGTTGAGCTGCGCTTGCGCAAACGGGGCAAATCCCGCGGCGAGCAGTGCCGCGAGACCGAGCGGCAACCGCTTGTGCGGCCTAAAAAATCTGAGCGCCACCGTGGCTTCTCCTCGGTTCGTAGTGGAATTCCGCCGGCCATTCTAGCGCCCCGAGAGGCCCCGTTTCTATTGACTGACCAAGGCAGTTGTGTAACAACGAGGCTAGACAAGAACGCCCCTACGCGCATCCGGAGGCGTCGGAGATTACGATGCAGAACAAAGTGTTAGTGCTGGCAGCGTTAGCCGCGCTGTCGGTCGGCGGGCCACTCTCGGCCCATCATTCCCACGCGAACTACCGCACGACGTCGTACGTCAACCTCGAGGGCACGGTCACCGAGGTACTGTGGATGAATCCCCACACGTGGATATATCTAGAGGTCATGGACGAGAGCGGCGAGCCGGTGATCTGGGCGCTCGAGGGCGCGAGCCCGACAGAGCTTCGATCCGACGGT
Organism: Rhodospirillaceae bacterium; assembly: GCA_024640685.1. Lineage (GTDB taxonomy): Bacteria > Pseudomonadota > Gammaproteobacteria > Steroidobacterales > Rariloculaceae > JAHEEM01. The sequence continues at coordinate 8,794 of JAHEEN010000091.1, read as the reverse complement.
TGGGAGCGCGACGACGTCCAGGCCGGCGACCACATCAAGGTCCGCTGCCATCAGCTGTTCGATGGCTCGAACGGCTGCTTACTCGGGTGGGTAACGCCCGAAGGCGGCGTCGAGAAAGAGTACGACTGACGGAGCGGCGATGATGAGGCTACACACCAAGTCCATGCGTTGGATCTCGAGCGCAGCGGCTGCCGGCGCGCTCTACGTCGTCGCGAACTCGAGCGCAGCACAAGACTGGATCGAGTACATCAATCGCGACGAGCGATTCATGATCAATTTCCCGGGCGAGCCGACCGTCACCGAAACAACGCATATCTCAGCATTCGAGGTCGAGTATCCGGGCAAGATCTTTGCGGTCGAGTCGACTCGCGGCAATTACTCGGTGACTGTCATCGACTATACCGAGCACTTCAGGCGGCACCGTGAGCGGACCGACGGCACCGAGGCAAACTCGAGCGGTACCGTGCCGATCATGGACGTGCGCGCATCGGTCGCGCATGCAGCGAACATGTATCGAACGCGGGGCGGCGAGGTCACGCACGACGGCTGGATCGACATCGAGAAAGTCGACGGGCACCAGCTGCAGATCACGAACCCGGATCAGTCGCGCAGCTTCATCGGCATATTTCAGCACGATGCGCGGCTCTACATTCTCGATGCGACCGTGCCGCGCGGCTACCCGCCGCCGATCTTATTTCAGTCCTCGCTAGGATTTCTCGACGACGAGGGCCGGCGCGTGCGCTATCGGGTCGACGTCAACGGCCAGCGCGAACGCGTCGACGTGCGCTATGAATGGATCGGCGAGGACCCCGACTCGACAGCCGAGCAGGTCGTCACCGAATAGATCAATACTCGAGATGGAACTGTATCGATGCGCTTGAAATTCACGATAGCCACACTGGTCGTTCTGGCACCGGCCGCGCTTGCGCACCATAGCGACGCAGGCGTCGACATGACGAACACCGTTGAATTCGATGGCACGGTGACCTCCTACAACTGGCGCAATCCACACGTCTACTTCAACGTCTCGCGCGCGGAGGCTGACGGCGCGACGCGCGAGTGGGAACTGCAGATGCCGTCGACCGTGACGATGACGCGCATGGGCTGGTCGCGGGATTCATTGGCTCCCGGCGACCGCGTCACGGTCTATACGCACGTCGCGCGCGACGGGCGCCCTTACGGCATCCTCGAGTATGCGACGAAAGCGGACGGCACCGTGCTCGCAACGTCGTTCGACTATGACTCCGGCAGCGTCGACCCGGTTTTTGATATCGGCGCGAACCCGAGCACGGATTCGCTCGAAGGCATCTGGTTCACCGACCGCTCGAAGCTCACGCTGTACCCGGGCGGATTCGACGGTTTCTTTCAGGCGCAGCTGGTGCTGACCGAGGCAGGCGCGGAAGCACAGGCATCCTTTGACGTGCTGTCGGCCGAGAACCCAGAATCGACGTGCGTCGGGCGCCCGACACCGGCGATGATCGTTTCCTCGCAGATATTCCCCATGCAGATCGAGTTTGCGGGCGACATCATCTACATCCGCTCCGAGTATTTCGACGAGGAGCGCACCGTCTACATGGACGGCCGCGGCCACCCGGATTCGGACCAACGATTCGACCGGGGCCATTCGATCGGCCGCTGGGACGGCGACACGCTCGTCGTCGACACGGCCAATTTCGCCGACCATCGCTCGCCGTATCAGATCGGCGTGCCGTCGGGCGCGCGAAAGCACGTCGTCGAGCGCTATCGACTCGCCGAGGACGGCACGCGCATCGTCGTCGATTTCATGCTCGAGGACCCCGAGTTTCTCGCCGAGCCGCTCAATCACACGCGCGAACTCGTGTTCTCGCCCGAGCTGACGCTGAACGAGTTCAACTGCGACCCCGAGACGACGCGGCGGTTCGTCATCGAATAGAGTTGGCTATGCGTATCCCGATCGACAAGCTAGTTTTCGCCAGTATCGTCGCATCGACGTTGTCTACCACCGCAATTGCGCACCACAGCGACGCGGCGCTCGATCTCGACAGGCTCGTAACGATCGAAGGCACGGTCCGCGAGCTCAGCTGGCGTAACCCACACGTCTACTTCACCGTCGACTCGACCGACGAGAACGGCGAGCCGGTCATGTGGACCGTGCAGATGGCGTCGGTACTGACCGTCTCGCGGATGGGCTGGAACCGCGATTCGCTCGAGGTCGGCGACCGCGTTACGGTCGGCGCCTATCCGGCACGCGACGGCGGCCCTTATGCGAAGTTCCTGTCGATCGAGCAACTCGACGGACCCGCGCTGCCGACGTCGTTCGATGAGTCCGGCGAAGTCCGCCTCGCAGGCCCCGAAGCCACGGCCGTCGCCGACAGCCTCGAGGGCCGCTGGATGGCCGACGCGGATGTGGTGTCTGCCTACCCGGGCCGCATCGACGGCCTGACGCGCGCGTTGCTAAAGCTCACCGACAAGGCTCGCGACGCGCAAGCGGCCTACGACGAGACGTCCGACGAGAATCCCGAGCTGCGCTGCATCGGCCGACCGACGCCGGCGATGATCGTCTACACCGATCTCTATCCGATGGAGTTCGAGTTCGACGATGCCGCCGAGACGATTCACATTCGCGGCCAGTTCATGGATCAGGAGCGCGTCGTCTACATGGACGGCCGCGACCACCCGCCGGCAACCGAACGGTTCCACGAGGGCTATTCGATCGGCCGCTGGGAAGGCGACACGCTCGTCGTCGATACGCGCAACTTCGCCGATCATCGCTCACCGTATCAAAACGGCATACCTTCGGGTGCCGAGAAGCACGTCGTCGAGCGTTACACGCTGAACGAGGACCGCACCGGCATGAGCATCGAGTTCATGCTCGAGGATCCCGAATACATCGCCGAGCCGATGCGCTACTCGTGGACGTTGACGTATACGCCGCAAGCGGACATGTCGCCGTTCAATTGCGATCTCGAATCGACGCGGCGTTTTCTGGGCCAATAACCGATCGACGCGGAGCAATCGAGCTCCGACCGATCACGGCAAAGGGGGACTAATCATGCAACGACGAACCCTAGGATTTGCGATCTGCGCACTCGCAGCTGCGACCGTGCCCGCGCTTGCACACCATTCGCATGCAAACTACTGGGAGACCGAATGGGTCAACCTTCAAGGCACCGTGCAGCAGATACACTGGGTCAATCCACATACGTGGATTTACCTCGATGTCACGTCAGGAACCGACAACGTCGGCGCGTGGGCGCTAGAAGGCGCGAGCGTTACGACGCTGCGCCGCGACGGCTGGACGCAGGAGAGCATCGAGCCGGGCGATACACTGAACGTCCGCTGCCATCCGCTCAAAGACGGCTCGCGGGGCTGCCTGATGGGCTTCGTCGTCATGGACGACGGCTCGGAAAAAGAATTCGACTGAGCGGCCGCCTGGCGCGATCGCCGGGCTAGGAGAATGACCATGAGCCGAACCATATGCCTGACGCTTGCGATGCTGATCTCGAGCGGCCCGCTCCACGCACAAATCTGGCAGGAGTACATCAGCCGCAGCAACCGCTTCATCGTGAACTTTCCGGGCGAGCCCGAAGTCACCGACGTCATGTACACGAGTGAGCTCGATACGCCGATTCCGGCGCGTGTCTATTCAGTCGACAACGAAGCGGGACGGTATTCGATGACTGTCGTCGACTACACGCAAGCGCAGCGAATCTACGACGAGCTCTGCGCATCGAGCGCGGACTACGTCTGCGACGGCAACGAGGTCTCGACCGAGGTTCGCGGTGCGATCGCGTTCGCCGCGTGGAACTTCCGCAGAAACACCGACGGCGAGGTCACCTACGACGGCTACGCGCAGGTCGACGGCGTACCAGGCCATCAGCTGCAGATCACACAGCCGGACGGCTCGAAAACGTACGTTGCAATCCACATGGATGCGCGCCGTTTGTTCATTCTCGAAGGCACGGTGCCCGCCGCAGCGCCTCCGCCTGGCCTGTTCCAGCAGTCGCTCGGCATCCTCGATGAGAACGGCGTTAGAATTCGCTACCGCTACGATGACAAAGACCAGCGCTATCGTATCGAGACGCGGGACGACTGGATCGGCGCTGAATACGCCGAGTACACGAACATTCTCGACTGAGTGCAACGAGATTCTTTGCACAACTGACGGAGCGATTCCTTGCCGATACTTCGATTTTTGACACTCACTGCCACCGCTCTCGTGGCCGTTCTTGCCAACGCCCACCACAGCGCGCTGATTTTCGATCGTGAGTCGGTCGTCGCGTTCGAAGGTACCGTCACGCATTACGGCTGGGCAAACCCGCACGTCTACATTCACGTCGAGACGACCGACGGCACCGGCGAAACCGTCGAATGGGAGCTCGAGACCGACGCGACACCGATCCTGACGCGCAGCGGCTGGTCGGGTGACTCGCTCGTGCCTGGCGACCGCGTGCTCGTGCGCGCGAACCCCGACAAGAACCCGGATCGCGCCCACGCGCTGCTCGTATCGATCACCAAGCAAGACGGCGAGGTGCTCGCAGCGCGCTCATACTTCTTGCGCAAGGACAGCGATCCGAGAAACGCGGCAGGTGCATCGTCGCTGGCCGGTGTCTGGGAGCTGAACTTCGCTGACTACACCGGGTTCTACGAAGTCTGGGACGGACTGCAATTGACAGATTCTGGGATCGCGTCACGCGAGAGCTATGACGTCTTGCGCGACAGCCCCGAGGCGCAGTGCATTGCGATCCCGTCGCCCGGCGTCATCGTCGCGCCCTATTTGAACGAAATCGTGCTCGAGGACGATCGCGTATTGATTCGCAACGAGCGCTGGAACTTGGAGCGTGTCGTCTACACGGACGGCCGCGACCATCCCGAGACCGTCGAACCGACAAACCAGGGCCACTCGATCGGCTGGTGGGAAGGCGACACGCTCATCGTCGACACAGTCGCATTTGAGCCGCATCGATCGCCCATATTGGGTCGTGGCGTGCAATCCGGGCCGAACAAGCATGTCGTCGAGCGCTACACGCTCAGCGACGATGGCACGCAAATCGCAATCGACTTCGTGCTCGAGGATCCCGACTACATGGCCGAGCCGTTCGAAAGTCGTGTCCTGTGGCACTACGCGCCGCATTTCGAGATGCTCGGCTTCGGCTGCGACCTCGAAAACTCGGGCCGCTACACGCAGCAGTGAACCTAGGCGCAACGCGTTGAGTTTCGTAGGGGTACAGGGGAAAAGCGATGAATAGAGTATCGATGCTCTGCGCAGGCGCGCTGCTTACGGTTTCACTGTCATCACTAGCGCACCATAGCCCCGCCGCGTTTGACGAGGACAGCGTCGTGCGCGTCGAGGGAACGGTGTCGCGCTTCGACTGGCGTAATCCGCACGTCTACATCTACGTCGATGCGACCGACGCCACCGGCAACGCGGTCGAATGGGCCATCGAGGCCGACTGGACAACCGACCTGATGCGCGCCGGTTGGACATCCGACTCGCTAGCGCCCGGCGACAGGATCGCCGTGCAGGCGCACCCGGCACGCAACCGCCAACGCAATTACGCAAACTTGATCTCGCTCGAGAAGGCCGACGGCACCGTGCTCGCATCATGGGATCTCGGCGGCGTCGCGACGGGCCCAGCGGCGTATGCGTCGAGCATTGCCGGACGCTGGCTGCCGGATCGGACGTTCAACGAGTTCTTCGCGTTGAGCGCCGAGCACGCGAACGACAAGGGACGCGCCGCAGTCGAAGCTTACGTTGAGACGGAAAATCCCGGCAATCGCTGCGTGCCGCACCCGATACCGCAGCGGCTGACGACACCGCACGTCAACGACATCGAGATCCTGGACGACCGCGTCGTGATCAGGGCCGAGACCGAGAGTGAGCCTCGCATCATTTACACTGACGGGCGCGGCCATCCCGCCGACGGCAGCGGCGAAAGCCCGCGCGGCCACTCGATCGGCCGTTGGGAAGGCGACGTGCTGATCGTCGAGACCACACAGTTCACGCCGCACCGTCGCGGCAATGGCTCGATGGTACCGTCGGGTGTGCAGAAGAAGCTGACCGAGCGCTATCAGCTGTCCGACGACGGCTCAGCGCTCAATCTCGACTACATGCTCGAAGATCCCGAGTACCTCGCCGAGCCGATCAGGCACACGGCAATCTGGCGTTATTCACCGCATCTCGAGCGCGTCGAGTACAGCTGCGACCGCGAAGTCGCGCAGCGTTATCTGAACGACGCGCCGTAGACGACGCAGACAAGCCGCGGCCTGGGCATCAGCCGCGCCAGTTTGGGTCGGGCGCCTCCGGCACCGGCGTCAGGCCCGAGGCTTCGATGCCCTGAATTGCGGCGAACTCGTCTTTCTCCGACGTGTCACCGGAAATTCCAACTGCACCGATGACGTCGCCATCGGCGTCCTTGATCAGCACGCCGCCCGCGGCGACCGTGAGCCGCCCATTGGAGATCACCGACAGCGACGTCGCGAAAATCGGCCGCTTGCCGAGCCGCTCGCCGATGCCGCGACTCGAGAGCCCCATGCCAAGCGCGCCGTAAGCCTTCGCGCGTGCGATCTCGACACGGACGATACCGCTGCCGTCTTCGCGCTTGACCGCAACGTCATGGCCACCGGCGTCGAGCACGACGACGGTCAGTGGCTCGAGATCGTTGGCGCGAGCGGCCGCGAGCGTCGCATCGACGATCGTGCTCGCTGCGGCGAGCGGCAACGTGACTTTGAGTGAATCTACAGTTTTCGGCACAGTTGTCTCCTTCAAGCCTCTTAGCGACCGTCGGCCGTCGGCCTCTTCATCGAAAAAAGGTCGTCTACGACCGTGTACTGCGTATAACCGAGCCTGGCTATAGGGCGTATGCGTGCCGTATCGACGATGCCGTCGGTCAGCGCGTTGTCATCGATATGGATGCCGACGACTTTGCCGATGATCATCGTATTCGTCGCGCCGTCCGCCATCGGCGGCAGCTCGATGACTTTCCACGTTCGGCACTCGAACGCAATCGGCGACTCGGCAACGCGCGGCGGCCCGACGATGCGCGAGCTTGCTCTCGTCAGCCCGGCGAAGTCGAACTCGTCGGCTTCGCGCGGTAGCTCGGCGCAGCTCAGGTTCATTGGCTCGCGCAAGTCCCACGTCGCCATGTTGTAGACGAACTCGCCGGTGGCCTCGGCATTGCTTGCGCTGTCCTTGATCCCGCCGCTGACATGCCTGCCGTTGTTGCAGAACATCACCATCGGCGGCGACATGCTGACGGCATTAAAAAAACTGAACGGTGCGAGATTGACGTGGCCATCGGCGCTCAGCGACGAAATCCAGCCGATCGGCCGCGGGACGACGCACGCGTACAGAGGGCTGTGCGGTAAGCCGTGGGGCTCATGAGGCTCGTAGAACATCGCTGCGATTCTTGCCGCCGTCCTTGCCGACTTCCTGGGACGAAGCTCGTACTAGCGCTAGACGCGCCCCATCATGTCGAGGACGCCGAACCATACGAAGAATGCGAGGATCGCCAGCAGCGTCACGAACCCGGCAGCGCGTGTCCTAAGTGCCGCGCCGATCCAGGCCGTGCGGCTCGTCATCAACAACAATGCGATCGCGAGGAACGGGAAGAACAACGCGCCCGTGACCGTGTAGAACATTTGCACTTCACGGAAGCTCCAGAAGAGCCCGATCATCGGCACGAGGCCCATCAGGACGAGGTAGAGACGATACGGGAACGACGCGGTATCGACCGGAATCGGCTCACCCTCGGTGTGTTTGATGCGCTCACGAATCAGGCCCCAGCAGTCGGCGAACAGATACGGCACGGACTGCCAAACACCGAGCAAACTGCTAAATACGGCGCCGAACGCCCCGAGAAGGAACAGCCACTTGCCGACCGGACCGATCGCCTCGCCGAGCCGGTCGGACAGCGCCACGAGCAGCGTCGTACCCTGCCCCGGCACCTCGATCGTCGCGCCGATGATGACCATCGCGATACCGAATAGCGCCGTCATCGTGTAGCCGGCGCCGAGGTCGACGCGGCAAAGCCACATGTCCTCGGCACGCGTGCGGCCTTCCTCACGCAGCCAATAACCGTAGCCGAGAATCGTCAGCGTGCCGCCGATACCGCCGATAAGCGCAACGGTCCACGTCAGGCCCACGCCGTCGGCATCGGGAATGCGTGGGATCAACAACCCGGAAATGACGTTGCCGGTGCCCGGCCATAGCATGAACGCCGTTAACACGACGGTCACAAACATGATGCCGATGCAGACCCGCATGATTTGCTCGAACAGCTGGTAACCGCCTTTCATCACAAGCCCGATGCCGATGACGCTCGAGACCATGCCGAAGACGATCTTGCCCTGCTCGGGGGTCTCGAAGAACGGAAAGATTGCGTGCAGCGCAATGCCGCAGGCGCTCATCTGCGCGGATGCTGCAAAGAACGTCCACAAGAACAGGTACGGCAGAAAAAGCAGAATGACAGCCGGACCCAGCCGGTGCACAACGCCCTCGAGGAACGTCTGTCCGGTCGCGAGCTGCCAGCGCGCGAGTCCCTCGGTGACGACGAATTTCATGAACGAGCCGACGATCACAGCCCACAGAATCGCGGTGCCGAGCAGACTGCCAGCGATGCTCGCGGTTGCCAAATCGCCGCCACCGACACCGGTCGCCGCAAGTAACAGGCCGGGGCCTGCGACGGCGATCAGGCCGAAACGAGGTTTCTGCTGCCCGCCGCTATTATCGTTCGTATTCAACGCGGTGCCTCGAGCTGCGATCGACGTCCATGCACACTGATCGCTCAATCTCGCCTCGCCGTCCTGGCTCGGC
>JAHEEN010000090.1 GCA_024640685.1 Rhodospirillaceae bacterium | reverse complement strand
GCGACGGCGTTTTGCTCGTGGATTAGCAGCGGCCGGCGGGTCAGCCACGCGGCTAGCCCACCGGGGCCTGAGACGAAGCCGCCCATACCCAGCACGGCGGCTGGGCGACGACGACGCATCGCCGCTAGGGCCTGGCACACGGCGACGAGCAACTTGAACGGCGCCGCCAACCACGCAGCGACGCCGCGGCCGCGCAGACCCGTCACCGTGATCCACTCGATCTCGATGCCCGCCGCTGGCACAAGTCGCGCCTCGAGCCCGCGATGCGTGCCCATCCAGACGACCGATCCGGATCGCGCGCGAATCGCCGCGGCAACCGCAAGCCCCGGAAATACGTGCCCGCCCGTGCCACCCGCGACGATCATGATCGGCCCGTCCGCCATCAACGACGATCCTCACGTGCGGCCGCCGGCAACCGCCGCTCGGCTTCGTGAACTTCGTGATAGGCTCGAGCAAGAAGCCCCAAACCCGCCAACGTCACGATCGCGCTCGTGCGTCCGTAGCTGATCAGCGGCAGCGTCAAGCCCTTCGTCGGCAACAGGCCGAGGTTGACGCCGATATTAATCCAGGCTTGCAAGCCGATTAGGAGTCCCATGCCGGTTGCAACGAGCCCTTGGAAGGGCAGCCCCGCTTTGGCTGCCCGAGGGCCCAGCACGCAGGCCTTATAGATGATGACGCCGAACAGCCCAATGACGAGCGTGGAGCCGATGACGCCCAACTCCTCGGCGAGCACGGCGAACACGAAGTCCGTGTGCGCCTCCGGCAAGTAGAACAGCTTCTGTACGCTATCGCCTAGCCCGACGCCGAGCCATTCTCCACGGCCGATCGCGATCAACGACTGCGTCAGTTGAAAACCGCTCGCATACGGATCAGCCCATGGATCCATAAAGCCCAGCAGCCGCGCGAGACGGTAACTCGACGACAGCGCGAGCCATGCCAACGCGCCGACGGCGACGCTGAGTACGAGCAGAAAGTCACGGATTCGCGCGCCGCCGACGAACAGCATGCCGAGCACGGTCGCGGTCAAGACGACAGCGGCGCCGAAGTCGGGCTCTGCTAGCAATAGCACGCAAGCACCGGCGATCACGAGCATCGGCTTGACGAATCCGGACAAGCTCGCCGACATTTCACGCTGGTGGCGCACGATGTAGCTCGCAATGTAGACAACGAGCGCGAGCCGTGCGGGCTCCGACGGCTGCACGGTGAACGCGCCGAGATCGATCCACCGCGTGCTGCCGTTGACCGTATGGCCAAGCCCTGGCACGAGAACGACAGCGAGAATTGCAAATGCCCCGAGCGCGAGCAGCGGACTCAAGCGGAACCAAAGCGCCATCGGCGTCGCCATCGCGATACCCGCAGCCAGCGCACCCAGCGCGAGCGCGCCGGCATGCCGCGCGAGAAAGAACAGTGGCTCACCGACCTCACGGTCGGCCAATGAGATCGATGCCGAGCCAATCGTGATGCAGCCGATTGTCACAAGCGCAATGACCGCAGCCGTGAGGCCGTGATCGATGTGGATCGTGCCAATGCGAAGCTCGCCGTTCACGTCGCAAGTTCCTTGACGGTCGTCTTGAACTGCTCACCACGGTCCTCGTAGTTTGCGAACATGTCGAAGCTTGCGCAGGCGGGCGACAGAAGAACAGAGGCACCGGGCTCGGCCAACGCGTGTGCGCGCGCGACCGCCCGATCCAACGACGCGGCCTGCTCGGTTGCACACACTCCGGCCAGTGCGCGCTCGATCTCCGGCGCGCTCTCGCCGATCAACACAGCGGCGAGCAACCGTCCGCGACCCGCTTGTGCAAGCGGCGCGAAGCTCGCGCCCTTGGCTTGTCCACCGGCTATCAATACGAACGGCCCGTCTAGCCCCTCGAGGGCTGCAACGGTCGCGCCGACGTTGGTGCCCTTCGAATCGTTGATAAACGTCACACCGGCAAGCTCTGCGACAAACTCACAACGATGTGCAAGTCCGGCAAACTGCTCGAGCGCATCGAACGACGCCAGCTCGCTATCGTTAACCGCCTCGGCGAGCGCGATCGCGGCAAGCGCGTTCGCCTCGTTGTGGCGACCGCGCACTCGCAAGCGCGCGGCGGGAAAGATTGGTGAGTTGCGCCGCGCGAGCCAACGCGAGTCATCGACCGTCAAGATGCCGTAGCCATCGTCGGGCGCGCGGGTGACCGAGAATGCAATGCCGTTCGGATGCGCGATACCCATAGAGCGCACGAGCGGGTCGTCGTCGTTGTAGATCGCCGTGGGAGCCGCATCGAGCAGCTTCTGCTTCAAAGCGGCATAACGTGCGAGCGTGCCGTGGCGATCGAGATGATCGGCGGAGACATTGAGCAACGCCGTTACACTCGGGTGCAGACTCTCGGTCGTTTCCATTTGAAAGCTCGAAATTTCGAGCACGTAGACATCGGGGCGCTCGTCGAGCAAATCCAATGCAGGCGGACCGAGGTTGCCGCCTGCAACTGCATGGATACCGTTAGCGACGAGCAATCGCTGCGTCAACGTCGTCACGGTACTCTTGCCGTTGGAGCCGGTAACTGCAGCAACCGGTGCCTCGGCTGCTTGCGCGAACAGCTCAATGTCGCTGACGACCGGAATGCCCCGCTCGCGCGCGGCCGCGACGAGCGGTAGCTCAGTACTCAAGCCCGGCGACAACACGAGCCGGCTCGCACCCTCGAGCCATGCGACATCGAGCGTCTCGACGCGGACCTCGATATCCGGACAGCGACGCGTGAGCTCATCGAGCAGCGGCGGTGCCGGACGGCTGTCGATCACACAGACCGTAGCGCCGTGCGAGCGCAGAAATCTTGCAGCCGACAAGCCCGTCGAGCCCAGCCCGACGACCAATGTGCGCCCTGTGTCGCCCTCGAAATCCACACCGACCTCTATCGCCTGTGCAGCGAATACCAAGTCACTGCTACTCGCGCTCATCGAATCTTGAGGCTTGCAAGCCCGATCAGCACGAGAATGACCGTAATGATCCAAAAACGCACGATCACTTTCGGCTCGGCCCAGCCCTTGAGCTCGAAGTGATGGTGCAGCGGCGCCATGCGAAAAATACGCCGGCCGGTCAACTTGTAGGAGGCAACCTGGATGATGACTGAGACGGTCTCGACAACGAATACACCGCCCATAATGAATAACACCAGTTCTTGCCTAACAACGACCGCCACGAGGCCAAGAGCGGCACCGAGCGCTAACGCGCCGATGTCGCCCATGAAAACCTGCGCGGGGTAGGTGTTGAACCACAAGAAGCCCAAGCCGGCGCCAGCGAGGGCCGCACAAAAAACCAACATTTCTCCGGAGCCCGACACATACGGGATCCCGAGATACTCTGAAAAAACGACGTTGCCCGCGGCGTACGCGAATATGCCGAGTGCCGAGCCGATCAAAACGGCAGGCATGATTGCCAAGCCGTCGAGACCGTCTGTCAGATTGACGGCGTTCGACGTGCCGACAACCACGAGGTATACGAAAGACACATAGACGAACCCGCTCAACGGGATCAGCGCGGCCGGCAGATACGGAATCAGCAATGCGTGCTCGACGGCGGGATTCTCCGCCGTTATATAGAGAGCAATCGCAGCGCCGACGCCTGCGATCGTCTGCCATAGAAACTTCCTCGACGGCGTCAGCCCATTCGCGTTGCCGAGCACGAGTTTTTTGTAGTCGTCGATGAACCCGATTACGCCAAACGCGCACGTAGCCGCAAGCACGATCCAGACGAAACGGTTGCTCAAATTGGCCCACAACAGCGTGCTGACGAGAATCGCAAGCAGAATCAACGCGCCGCCCATCGTCGGCGTGCCGGCCTTCGGCAGATGCGACTGCGGGCCGAGCTCGCGAATCTGTTGACCGACACGTCGGGCCGACAACCGCTGAATGACGTAAGGGCCCATCGCAAACGACAACGCGAGCGCCGTCAGCGCGCTCAGGATCGCCCTGAATGTCAGGTAACCGAAGACGTTGAAGCCCGTATGGAACTGCGTCAGGTAGTCGGAGACGTGGATCAGCATGTCGCCTCCCGAACGTTGCCGGGCTCGGCAGCAGCGCCGAGCATTTCGACTAGGCGGTCGAGACCCATGAATCGCGACGCCTTTACGAGCACCGTCGTATCGGGCGCCATCAGCGGGACCAGCGCGACGGCGAGATCGTCGAGGCTGCCGAAGTGGCGCGCGCGCTCACCGTAACGTTCGGCAGTCGACGTGCTGAGCTCGCCGACGCAAAACAATGCATCGCAGCGCTCGCGTGCATAGCTGCCGATCTGCGCGTGCAGTGAGTGCGCGTCTTCGCCGAGCTCGCCCATGTCGCCGAGCACGGCGATGCGCGTGCCGTCGTAGTCCTGCAGATAATCGAGCGCAGCGCGCACCGAGGCTGGGTTTGCGTTGTAGCTATCGTCGATCAACACAGCGCCGTTTAGCCCCTCGCGGATATTGATGCGACCGCGCACGGCGTGAGCGCTCGCGAGTCCGGCAACGACGTCGGCAGCCGTCGCGCCGACGGCCATCGCGGCGGCCGCAGCGGCCAGCGCATTGACGACGTTGTGCCTGCCCTTGAGCGGTAACTCGACATCGCAGGTTTCGCCGCCCGGCAAGACGATCGAAAAACTCGAGCCCGATGGCGTGCTATTGATTGGGCCACGCACCGTGCAGTCGGCCTGCGCCGAAAGCCCAAAGCTGTGCACGGTCTCGGCATGGCTCCGCGCTCGCCAATCAGCGAAGTAATCATCGTCTGCATTGAGCACGGCCGTCCCCGCACGCGGCAGATGATCGAGCAGCTCGCCTTTGGCGGTCGCGACACCGCCGATCGACCCGAATCCCTCGAGATGACAGGCATTCGCGTTCGTAATGATACCGACGGTCGGCGAGACGAGGCGGGCTAAATAATCGATCTCCCCAGGATGATTTGCACCGAGCTCGGCGACCAGCACGTCGTGCGCAGCCGTCAACCGCAGCAGCGTCAGCGGCACTCCGAGATGATTGTTCAAAGAGGCCTCTGACCAGCAGACCGAGCCACGCTCGCGCAGTATCGATGCGATGAGCTCCTTGACCGTCGTCTTGCCGTTGCTGCCGGTCACAGCGACGACAGGAATCTCGAATCCATCGCGCCACGCACGCGCCAGTGCGCCGAGCGCTGTGACGGTATCGCGAGTCTCGATCTGCGCGAGCGGTGCATCGACGATCCGTGACACGATGGCGCCAGCCGCGCCGCGTGCCGCTGCGTCGCCGACGAACTCGTGACCGTCAGCTCGAAGACCTTCGATCGCAACGAACAAGTCACCCGTCGAGACCGTTCGACTGTCGATCATGACGTTCGCGTAGGTTGCATCGGGACCGTCGAGCCGGCCGCCGACTGCGCGGGCGACGGCGGCGAGCGTTCGCGCCATCACGCCGCACCCCCGAGCAACTCGGTCACGACCTGACGGTCGTCGAATGGCACGCAGCGGCTGGCGACGATCTGGCCGGTCTCGTGCCCCTTGCCTGCAATCAGCACGACGTCGCTAGCCTGGGCTTGTGCGCACGCCATCGCAATCGCCGCACGCCGATCGTGCTCGACGACGGCGGCAGCGTGCGCTGGCATACCCTGCAGAATGTCCGCGACGATGGCCGCTGGATCGTCGTCGCGCGGGTTGTCGTCGGTAATGACAATGCGATCGGCGAGACTCGCAGCACGTCCCATTTCTGGGCGTTTGCCGACGTCTCGGTTGCCGCCACAACCGAACACGCACCACAACGCCCCGTCGGTGTGTGCTCGCAGCGTCGTCAACACGCGCTCGAGCGCAGCAGGTGTGTGCGCGTAGTCGACAATGACCCAGGGTTGGCCGGAACCGCCAAAGCGCTGCATCCGTCCCGGCAATCCGGGACAGCGGCTGAGCGCACTGCATGCCGAGTCGGCATCCGCCCCGAGCGTCAGCAGCGCACCGAGCGCCAGCAATAGGTTTTCGGCGTTGATGTCACCGATCAGCGGCGACTCGATTGTCGCAGACCCGGCTGGCGTTGTGACGGCTAGCGTCAACCCAGCGAAGCTCGACGTGACGATACGGCCACTGATGTCGGCATCGCCCGAGAGACTCACGGTCAACGTCTCGAGTCTTTGACCGACCGAGCGCGCAAGCTCGCCCCCAAACGGATCGTCGACGAAAATCACTGCGTGCCTCAGACCGTCAACGTCGAACAGTTGTGCCTTTGCTGCCTTGTAGCTGTCGAGATCGCCGTGATAATCGAGATGATCGCGGGTCAAGTTCGTGAATAAAGCCGACTTGAACTTGAGCCCTGCAATACGGTTCTGCGCGATCGCGATCGACGACACCTCGAGCGCCGCCTCATTCGCCGCGAGTGCGCGCAAGTTGCGGTGCAGCGTCAAGCAATCGGGCGTCGTCAGCGACTGTCGTGCGAGTGACGGCGGCACTCCAAAACCGAGCGTTCCCAGGTAACCACAAGGCGTGCCCATCGCCGTGCGCGCGGCTGCCGTCAGATACGCGACGGAGCTCTTGCCGTTCGTGCCCGTGACACCGACCAGGTCCATGGGCTCGCGCGCGTGACCGAAAAAACGTTGTGCGAGCTCGCCCAGGCGAGCGCCTAAGTCCGGCACGGCGACGCTAGATTGCGGGACGTCGCGACCAATCGCCGGCGGCTCGTACAGCACAGCGACGGCACCGCGCGCCATTGCCTCGTCGGCATACTGAAGGCCATGGCTCGTCGCGCCCGCGAGCGCAACGAATGCGGCCCCCGGTGTAATCTGACGGCTGTCGGCGACGAGGTCCGTGAACTCGACGCCGCCGAGCTCGCCCGCCTGCGACCCGAGCAGCTCACCCAGAGTCATGACGACGCTCGCAACCGCGGCCATCATCGACCGCCTCCGCTTCGTGCGACGTATGTCGTCTGCAATGCATCCGGTGGCACAGCCAACAGACGCATCGCGCCACTGACGATGGCCGAGAATACTGGCGCTGCGACCTCTCCGCCGTAGTAATCCTCGCCGCGTGGCTCGTCAATGACGACGACGGTCACGAGCCGCGGATCGCTGACCGGCGCAAGCCCCGCGAAGATCGCGAAATAGCGATCCTCGGAGTAGCCGCCGACGACGGATTTCTTGGCAGTTCCGGTCTTGCCGGCAACGCGATAATTCGGGATCGCGGCACGCAGACCCGTGCCGGCAGGCGAAACGACAGTCTCGAGCATGTTCTTGACGGCACGCGCGGTCGTCGCGGATATGACCTGCCGCCCAGGCGGTGCGGCATCGGCAGCCACCAGCGATACCGGCCGCTGCACGCCGTCGGCCGCGATCGTCGCGTACGCTCGGGCGAGCTGCAGCGCCGTGACGCTGAGCCCGTAGCCATAGGCCAGTGTTGCTTGGCCGACCGGGCGCCAGTACTCGGGATCGTTGAGCACGCCCGCCGATTCACCCGGAAAACCGCTCTCGGTCAAACGCCCGATACCCAATCCCGACAAGACACCGAAGAGCTGTCGTTGCTCCAAGTCGAGTGCGAGCTTACCGACACCGACGTTGCTGGAGCGCGCAAGTATCGTCGCCAGATCGATGCGGCCGAGATCGTTGTAGTCCTGCGTAATGACGCGGTTGCCGACGCGCAGATAACCCGGCGACGTATCGATCGTCGAGCTCGCGTCATAGCGACCGGTCTCGAGCGCAGCGGCAACGACGAACGGCTTGAAGCTCGAACCCGGCTCGAAAATATCCGTCACAGCGCGATTGCGATAGTTTGCGACGTCGAGCTGACTGCGATCGTTGGGGTTGTACGACGGCTGATTGACCATCGCGAGCACTTCGCCCGTGTGGACGTCGAGCACGACGACCGAGCCCGACAGCGCACTGCTGTCGGCTATCGCTCGCTTGAGCTCGCGGTAAGCCAGGTACTGAACGCGCAGGTCGATGCTCGTCCTGAGTTCGCGCCCAGGCTTGGCTGCCGCGATCAGCTCGACGTCCTCGATAATGCGACCGAGACGGTCGCGCAGCACGCGCTTCTGCCCACTCTCGCCTCGCAGCCAATAGTCGTAGGCGAGCTCCAAGCCCTCCTGGCCCTGGTCGTCGATGTTCGTAAAGCCGAGCAGGTGCCCGGTGACTTCACCGCTCGGATAGTAGCGGCGGTATTCACGCAGCGTGGCGACGCCTGGCAGGCCGAGCTGCAGAACACGTGCCGCGTGGTCCGGGCGCAGGTGCCGGCGCAGGTAGACGAAATTCTTGTCGAGATTGCTCGTGACGCGCCGAAGAACCCAGTCCTCTTCGAGCTCGAGCACACCCGCGAGCTGACCGATTCGATCGATCGCACCGCGTAGCTCTTGCGGGTTTGCCCAGATCGTATCGACAGGCGCGCTGACGGCGAGCGGCTCACCGTTGCGGTCGACGATCGAGCCGCGGTGCGCCGAGATCTGCACCGTGCGCAAATGGCGATCGTCGCCCTGCTCGACGAGGAATGCTTGATCGACGACCTGCAGGTAGACGAGGCGCGCTTCGAGTGCCGCTGCCGCCACTGCAAACGAGATCAACAGCACCGCGCTGCGCCACCGCTGCAACGACACCTGCGCACGCCGCCGGCGACGGCTCACGGCGCAGCTTCCTCGAGCATGATCATCTGCGTCTGATCCGGTGGCAACAGAGATAGCTGCTCGGTCGCGAGCGACTCGACGCGAGGATGCGCGGCCCACGCGCTTTGCTCGATCTGCAGTCGACCCCAGTCGATCTGCAATCGGTCATGCTCGCGGTTCAGCGCTTCGAGCTCGACGAACAGCTGACGCGCCTCGTGGCGCGCAACCGCAACCCACACCGCGGATGCGACGACGACAGCCGCGAGCAGCACACAGAGCAGCGACTGTCTCTGCGGCGTCATCATGATTGCGCGGCTCCGAGCTTCTCGACGATGCGCAGCCGCGCGCTTCGGGCGCGAGGATTTGCCGCGCACTCTGCCTCGCTCGATCGCACGAGCCGGCCGACCTTCGCGAGCGTCGGCTGCGCTTCGGGCGGGATATTCGGAAGCCCGGCATAGACGGGATCGACGCGTGCGTGCGCATTGAAATAGTGTTTGACGAGACGGTCCTCGAGCGAGTGAAAGCTGATGACGCAGAAGCGCCCGCCCGGTGCGAGCAGATCGACACCCTGTGCGAGCACGCTCGCGAGCGCATCGAGCTCGGCGTTGATGCGAATCCGCAGCGCCTGAAATACACGCGTCGCCGGATGAATGCGCTGCGGACGCTGTGGCGAGTGCCGCTCGATGATCCCTGCAAGCTGGCGTGTCGTCTTGATCGGCGCGCGCTCCCGCTCGCGGACGATGACCTTTGCAAGCTGCCGTGCGCGACGCTCCTCACCGTACGTCGCGAGCACATGCGAGAGCTCGGCGGCATCGACGCTCGCGAGCCACTCCGCAGCCGTTCGCCCGCTGCGCGTATTCAAGCGCATGTCCAACGGACCGTCCTTGCTGAAGCTGAAGCCGCGCTCGGCCGTGTCGAGCTGTGGCGACGACACGCCGAGATCGAGCAGCACGCCCGCGAGCGGCGCGCCTTGAAGCCACGGCACGACGTGTTCTTTGAGCTGCTCGAAGCCGGCGTGCACGATTGCAAAGCGAGGATCGTCACCGAAGCGAGCAAGTCCGTGCTCGACGGCATCGACGTCCTTATCGAAGGCCAGCAAACGCCCCTCGGCCCCGAGCTCTTCGAGTATCCCAGCGCTATGTCCCCCTCGTCCGTAGGTGCCATCGACGTAGCAGCCGCTGCTAACAATCGACAGACCCGCGATAGCTTCGCGCGCCAGCACCGGCTGATGAGCTGGCTGCATCGGTCACGGTCCGCAGCGCTCAGAGCAGCAGCTCGGCGAGCTCCGGGTCCAGCGACTCGTCGTCACCGCCGCCTGCCAACCACGCCTCGAGGCCCGCGTTCCACCTTTCTTCGTCCCAAAGCTCGAACTTCTTTCCCTGGCCGACGAGCATCGCCTGTCTGTCGAGGCCTGCGAACTCGCGCAGCTCGCGCGACAGGAGAATTCGGCCGTGGCCGTCCATCTCCAGATCGGTTGCATAGCCGAGCATGTGGCGCTGCTGTTGGCGCACCTGTTGCCGCAGCCCCGGCATACGGTCTAGCCGACGCTCGATGTCCTCCCATTCAGGCAGTGGGTATAAAAGCAGGCACCGATCGCGGTCGACGGTCGCGACCAGCTTGCCATCGCCACGGGCAATGAGCCGCTCACGATACTTGCTCGGTATCGCCAGCCGCCCCTTCGCATCGAGCGTGACTTTGGAGGCCCCGCGGAACATCGGCTTCCCATTTAATCCCACTTTCTTCCACTTCGCGACACTATAGGTAGCTAGCGTGGCGACTGTCAACAAAAAAATCCCAGATTTTTTTTATAGGACAGGGAGTTAGGTGCTGCTTTGCAGGTTGGGAGCGATGCCTCTGAAACGGAAAATCAGATAGTTAGGATAGACAGTTAATGTGGTCTTGGTATTATGTCGCATAAACGCGACAGAAGTGGGAGCCGGCCTGTAAGCCGGGTTCTGTCGTGAGCAGCCATTCATCTCGAAACCACGTCGCCGTGGACCTCTAGCGACCTACCCGGGGACTCGCGTGGGCGCGCTTAGCGTCCCCCTATTCGGTCTTGCTCCAGGTGGGGTTTACCGTGCCGCAACGTGTTACCACGTGCGCGGTGCGCTCTTACCGCACCTTTTCACCCTTACCGGGCTCGCACCCGGCGGTCTGTTTTCTGTGGCACTTTCCGTAGGCTCGCGCCCCCCAGGCGTTACCTGGCACCCTGCCCAATGGAGCCCGGACTTTCCTCCAGGGCGTATGCCCCAGCGACTGCCCGGCCGACTCCCACCGGCATCTTAGCAAATGCGGCTCAAACGTCCTGGGCGTCGTGAGCCCATCGATAGACGACATCGCGCTCCACACCCGTAATCTTGGCGGTCAACCGGGCGGCCGCCGCCGTCGGCAGCTCCGCGCGCAGCAGCTCGAATACGCGCCGCGCCGCGGCGGGGTCAGCGTCATGGGCCGACGACTCTGAGGCCCCTTGCACGACGATGACGAACTCGCCCTTGAGCGGAATGTCATCGCCTAATCTCGCTGCGAGGCTCGCGAGCGTGCCGGTCGTCAGCGTTTCGTGAACCTTCGTGAGCTCACGTGCGACCGCTGCCGGTCGCTCGGGATCGAGCGCTGCAACGAGGTCGGCCATCGTAGCGGCCATGCGATGCGGCGCCTCGAAGAGGACAAGCGTGCGCGACTCTGCGCTGAGCGCCGCAAGACGTTCGCGCCGCGCCGAGCCTTTGCGCGGTAGGAAACCCTCGAATGCAAAGCGATCTCCCGCAATGCCGCTGATCGATAACGCAGCAGCGACGGCGCTCGGCCCAGGCACGCAAACGAGCGGATAGCCCGCATCGAGCACGGCGCTGACTATGCGGGCCCCCGGATCGCTGATGTTCGGCGTACCTGCGTCACTGACGAGCGCGACCGAATCACCGTCGGCGAGGGCAGAGATCAGTCGCTGCGTTTGCCGCGCTTCGTTGTGAGCGTGATACGAAATTAATGGTCGTTGCAACCCAATACTCGATAGTAATCGACGCGTACGCCGGGTATCCTCGGCCGCAACGATGTCCACCTCTGCCAATGTCCGCCGCGCGCGGTCGCTGAGATCTGCCAAGTTACCGAGTGGCGTACCGACGACGTAGAGGACACCTGAGGACTCGCCAGTCATGGAGTGATGCTGCCTGTGAAGAACCTATCCGCGCAAGCCGCTCGTTCAACTCGACGACACTGCCGTATTGCGACGCTGGCCGCCGTGCTCCTTGCCGGCTGCGCGACGACGTCGCTGCCGCCGAGCACTGTCGATACCGGCGGCCCCGAGCGCGAAGCACGCGCGTTGGCCGCCGCCGGCAACGTTCCGGCAGCGCTTGCGATCTACACGGATTTGCACGCACGCGCTATCGGGCCGGAGCGGGCACGCTGGGCACTCGAAGTCGCAGAGCTGCTCGTCGACAGCAACGATGGTGACGGCGCGCGGACGTGGCTCGAGCGCGCCGCGGCCGATGCATCCCCTGACCAGACGTCTCGGCGCATCGCCATCGATGCGAGTCTGAGCTTGCTCGACGGTAACGCCGCCGAAGCGCTAG
>JAHEEN010000089.1:1624-12188 GCA_024640685.1 Rhodospirillaceae bacterium | reverse complement strand
AAATTATCGAGGCCATACAAGACGCCGGACGCGCGATGAGCGCCGCGGCAGGCTAGACCCACTCACGGACGATCGATCACGGAGAACCGTCGATATGGCAACCACCGAGAAGGACGTTAAAACCCGCGCCGAGACGCTGACGACGGACAAGGAGCTAACGACGCCGGCCGTCAAGCCCGTCACATTGCCGCGGGACAACCCGGTCGTTTATCCGCTGACGCTGCCGGATCAGGAAGCGCGGATTCAGACCCCTGCGGTCGGTCAGCGCGCGAGCCGGCCCGATGGTCGGCTCCACGGCCTCGGGCAGACCAAGTACATTGACGACCTGACGTTCCCGCACATGATTCACGCGAAGGTGTTGCGCAGCGAGCACGCCCACGCGAAGATCATCAGCGTCGATACGAGCGAAGCCGAGGCGATGCCTGGTGTGCTCGCCACGCTGACAGGTCAGGAAATTCCGGTCAACTCGTTCGGCCCGACGCTGCAGGATCAACCCGTCCTTGCCCGCGAGGTCGTCCGCCACCGCGGCGACGGCGTTGCAGCAGTTGCTGCCGTTACCGAGCAAATCGCCGAAGCCGCGCTAGAGAAAATTAAGGTCGTCTACGAGCCGCTGCCGGCCGTGTTCGATCCGCTCGAGGCGATCAAGGAGGACTCCATTAAGGTTCATCCTCCGCACAGCAATATCTATACGAGCAAGGTCATCAAGAAAGGCGACGTCGAGAAGGCTTTGGCTGAGTCCGATCACGTTTTTCACCGCGAGTTTCGCACGCAGTTCGTCGAGCACGTGCCGCTCGAGCCACATTCCTCCATTGCGATGTGGGACGGCAACGGCCGCGTGACGATTTATTCGAGTCTCGGGCGCATCACGCTCGGCCGCGAAGATTTGTCGCGGACGCTCGCAATTCCGCAGAATCGTGTGCGACTCGTCGGCACGATCGTCGGCGGCAATTTCGGCGGCAAGAACGAGATCACGAACGAGCCAATCCTCGCGTTACTGTCGAAGAAGTCAGGACGTCCGGTCAAGTGCACGTATTCTCGCGGCGACGAGTTCGTCTCCTCGACGATCCGTCATCCGTTCATCATGGATTACACGACGGGTGTCAATAAGGAAGGCAAGATTCTTGCGCGTAAGATTCGGATGGTTCTCGACGGTGGCGCGTACTGCTCGTGGACCGGCACGACGATCGGCAAGGGCTCGATTCTCGCGCCGGGGCCGTACAACATCGACAATCTGCATGTCGAGGCGTATGCGGTCTACACGAACAAGACGACGACAGGCGCAATGCGCGGCTTCGGTGCACCGCAGGTATGTTTCGCGTACGAGTCACAAATGGATGACATTGCCCGCGAGCTCGGTATCGACCCGCTCGAGATCAGGTTGCGCAATGCATTCTCGGAGGGCTCGGCAAGCCCGACGAGCCAGGTGCTGCAGAGCGTCGCGATAAAGGAGTCGCTGATTCAGGCCAGCGACCGTTTCGGCTGGAAGGAGTAGACGAAACCATGAAGAAGCGCGGCAAAGGCATTGCCTGCATGTGGTATCCGATCGGTTTCACAGTCATGGCCAACCCGAGTGCGGCGACCGTCAAGATGAATACCGACGGCACCGCGACACTGTTGACCGGCACGGTCGAAACCGGTCAGGGTGCATTGACGGTGCTCGGTCAAATCGCGGCCGAGACCCTTGGGCTTTCGACCGAGGATGTCCACGTCGTCTCCGCCGATACCGACTCCACGCCGATGGACACCGGTGCGATCGCGAGTCGTACGACCTACGTGACCGGTAATGCGATCGTGAGGGCTGCTGAAGCAGTACGCGAAATCCTGTTCGAGGCCGCGGCGCCGTTGCTCGGCGTCAAGCCCGAGCAGCTCGAGGCCTGCGACAAGCGCATCCAGGTGCTCGGCTTTCCGTCGAAGTCCCTGCCGATAGCCGAGGTTGCCCAGCACGCCGAATCCGTGGTCGGCAATCCTGCGATCGGCAGTGCGTCGTACAATCCGCCGACCGTGCCGATGGACCCGGAGACCGGACAAGGCAAACCGTTCAATACCTATGTTTACGCGACGCAAATCGCCGAGGTTGAGGTCGACGACGAGACCGGCGAAGTCGAGGTATTGAGAATCGTTGCCGTGCATGACTGTGGCACACCGATCAACCCGATGCTCGTCGAAGGGCAGATTCAGGGTGGTATCTCGATGGGCGTCGGCTTTGCGCTGCAGGAGGAGATCCTGTTCCGTGACGGCGTTCAGATCAATCCGAACTTAACGAACTACATCATGCCGACGAGCCTCGATATGCCCGATATCGAGGTCGAGCTCGTCGACAACTACGACCCGACCGGCCCGTTCGGTGCCAAAGGTGCCGGTGAGCCGACGGCGGTACCGACGGCCGCGGCCATTCTGAACGCGATCTACGACGCGGTTGGCGTCCGCATCACGTCATTGCCAGCCACGGCCGAGAAAGTCATGGCGGCGATTCTCGAGAAGCAAGGCAAGCTCGAGCAGAAGACCGCATAGTTGTCGATATCGCCCGTGACGGACGGGACGTTCGATGAGTGCCAATCCGAAAATTGACCCGGTCGCGATTCCCGCGACGATGAAGGCGTGGGTGCTCGGCGACCCAGGCGAGCTGTCGCTCGTCGACAAACCCGTGCCCCGCCCCGGCGCTGCCGAAGTGTTGATTCGAATCGATGCCGTTGCGATATGCGCGACGGATCTCGAGGTCATCGCCGGTGGGACGCCGGCATTGATCGAGGGCGACTTGCCGTTCAACAAGAACTTTACGCCCGGCCACGAGTTCATGGGCACGATCGTCGAGCTCGGGCCCAATGTCGACGAGTACGCGGTCGGCGATCGCGTTGCCGTTGAGATTCATGCCGGCTGCGGGCGCTGCGAGCGCTGCCGCGAAGGCATGTATACGTCGTGTCTGAATTACGGCAACAACTACCCCGGTCACGACAAAGGCCATCGCGCCAACGGCTACACGACGGACGGCGCCTTCGCGCAATACGCCGTCAACCACGTCAACACGCTCGTACACGTGCCCGAAGGCATGAGCGACGAGACCGCGACACTGATCGTCACGGCCGGCACGGCAATGTACGGGCTCGATGTGCTCGGTGGCCTGATTGCGGGCCAAAGCATCATCGTCACCGGCGGCGGACCGATCGGCCTATTGGCGGTCGCAGTTGCCAAAGCGTTAGGCGCGAGCCCCGTAATCCTCAGCGATCTCGTCGAGACCCGGCTCGAGCTTGGACGCAAGCTCGGCGCCGATCACGTAATCAACGCAGCCGAGGAGTCTGTCCACGACATCGTCATGGGCCTGACCGACGGGGTCGGTCTGAACTACGCCTTCGAGTGCTCCGGTGCGCCGAATGCGATCAACGACGTCATCAAGCTCGTCAAGCGCGGCGGCCGCGTCTGCCTAGGCGCTTTCGCGCACGACCCGGTCCCAATCGATGTGCGCCACATCGTCTCGAACAATATCTATCTCTACGGTATTCGCGGCGAAGGCAAGAGTGCCGTGCGCCGCGCTGCCGCATTGATGGCGCAAAGCCGATTCGACGCAAGTCTGATTCACACGCATACGTTCCCGCTGAGCGAACTGCCCGAGGGTCTGCGTTACGCCCGCGAGAAACTCGATGGCGCCATAAAAATCGTCATAAAAACTCAAGAAATTTAATTAATTAAACTGTTTTTATAAACTGTTACTTTAGGAGTAAACGATGCCCGCCTACTGGCTTGCGCGCTCGGTCGTCAACGACCCCGTCGAATATAAGAAATACACGGATCTGGTGCCCGCGATACTGACGAAGTACGGCGGCAAGGTGCTCGCGCGCGGCGGCACGTTCGAGCACCTCGAGGGCAAGGGCTACTTTGAGCGGCATGTCGTCGTCGAGTTTCCGACGTTCGAGGATGCCGTTGCCTGTCACAAGTCGCCCGAGTATCAAGAGGCCCGCAAGTTCAGGCTCAACGGTGTCGGCGACAACGAGCTCGTGATCGTCGAAGGCGGCGACGCGACGCCAAAAAATTAAGGTCTGAACGATGATCAAGTCAGCTATCGTCGGCCTCGGTTGGTGGGGCCAGCACATCGCTCTGTGTCTGCAGGAGCAAGGCGCGAAGCTCGAGTTCGTCCGGGGCGTCGACCCGAGGGTCGACGAGCTCGGCGCCGTCGCAAAGAAATTCGACGTGCCGATTGCAGGTAGCCTCGACGAGGTCCTTGGCGATCCCGAGATCGAGGCCGTGATTCTCGCAACGCCGCACTCCGTTCACGAGGATCAAATAGTTGCCTCGGCCGAAGCCGGCAAGCACGTGTTCGCCGAGAAGCCTTTAACGTTGTCGGCCGCCGGCGCGCGCCGCGCGATCGGGGCATGTAATGCGGCAGGCGTCGTCCTAGCTGTCGACCACGAGCGGCGCTTCGAGCCGGCATTCGGTGAGGTCAAACGGCTCATCGATAGCGGTGAGCTCGGTACGCCGATGCACTTGGAAGCGAACTTCAGCCACGACTTGCTCGCCAACGTCGACCCGAACGACTGGCGTGCGTCGCCGGCAGAATCTCCTATCCCAGCGCATAGCGCGATGTCGATCCATCTGACGGATGCATTTCAGTACCTATGCGGGCCGATCGTCGAGGTGTTCGCCTATGCGACGAGCCGTGTCGGCAACTGGGGTGCGAGCGATGTGTTTACGCTGCAGGTCAAGTTTGCGAGCGGTCTGACCGGATCGATGAGCTCGATTCTCGTGACGCCGATGTACGTGCGCTTCCAAGCGTTCGGCTCGAAAGCCTGGGTCGAAGCGCGCAGCGACACGCATCCCGGTCAGCCCGGCATCACACGGCTGACGATAAGCCGTAGCGGTCAAGAGAAATTGATCAAGGAGCTCGACTTCATCGACACTGTTCGCGTCAATTTGGACGCGTTTGCTGACGCCGTCTCAGGCACAGCGCCCTACCCGATCAGCGACGCGGAGAAGCTCGGTAACATCGCCGTCATGGAAGCAGTTGTCGAGTCCGTCAATACCGGTCAACCGGTTACGATCGCGCCCGACTAAACTATCTGGCGCCGCGCTCAGCGGACGTGCTGCGTTCGAAACCGCTTCGTGCCCTGCCGCTCCGGCTGTTTTTTGCGCCGCCCCTCGGGCGTCGTTCCGGTGCCGCGCGGCTGATACTTCGGCACGAGCTGATGCTTGCCGCTGCCGATCAGGTCGTCTCGACCCATGCGGCGCAGCGCTGAGCGCAGGATTGGCCAATTGTTCGCGTCGTGATACCGCAGGAAGGCCTTGTGTAGGCGTCGAACCTTGAGGCCTTTCGGGATCGGTATCGACTCCGAGCGCCGCGTGACGCGCCGCAGCGGACTCTTGCCGGAGAAGTACATGGCCGTCGCGCTCGCCATCGGCCCAGGAAGAAATGCCTGCACTTGATCGGCGCGGTAGCTGTTCGCCTTGAGCCACAACGCGAGCTCGAGCATGTCTTCGTCGGTCGTGCCCGGGTGCGCCGCGATGAAATACGGAATTAGGTATTGCTCCTTGCCGGCCGCTTTCGAGTAGCGGTCAAACAGTTTCTTGAAGCGAAAATAGCTGCCGATGCCGGGCTTCATCATCAGTCGCAGCGGGCCTTCCGAGATAGCTTCGGGCGCGATTTTCAGATATCCGCCTGTATGGTGTTGCGCGAGTTCCTTTACGTACTCCGGGGACTCTACGGCGAGGTCGTAACGCACGCCCGAGGCGATCAGTATTTTCTTGATGCCGGGCAGCTCACGCGCGCGCTTATAGAGCCTGATTAGTGGCGCGTGGTCAGTATCGAGATTCGAGCAGATACCCGGATAGACGCACGACGGTCGTCGGCACGCAGCCTCGATCGTGCGGCTCTTGCAGGCGAGCCGGTACATATTTGCGGTCGGGCCGCCGAGATCGGAGATTACGCCGGTGAACCCCGGCACGTCGTCGCGGATCGTCTCGATCTCGCGGACGATCGAATCTTCGCTGCGATTCTGGATAATGCGGCCTTCGTGCTCGGTGATCGAGCAGAACGTGCAACCGCCAAAACAGCCGCGTTGAATCGTCACCGAGAAGCGAATCATCTCGTAGGCTGGGATTCGCGCGTCGCCGTAGGCCGGATGGGGCTGGCGCGTGTACGGCTGCTCGTAGATGCGGTCCATCTCCGCGCTCGACAGCGGCACCGGCGGTGGGTTGATCCAAACGTCGCGTTGGCCGTGCCGCTGCACGATCGCCCGCGCGTTACCCGGATTCGATTCCATGTGCACGATCCGCGACGCATGCGCATACAGCACCGGATCGTCCCTAACTTGTTCGAAGCTCGGGAGCCGAATGTAGGACTCGTCGCGTTTCGCTGAAGGCAAGCGGCGCGCAAAACGCACGACCTTCGGTGAGTCTGCATCGACCGTGGCGCATTCCCCGCCCTGAGATTCGTCTGCCGACATCGCATAAGGGTCCGGCTGCGGATCGATCTGTCCCGGTAGGTCCAAGTGCGTCGAGTCGATCTCGGTCCAATCTGCATCGCTGCGACGGCCGATGAACGCCGTGCCGCGGACATCGCGGAGACTCTCAATTGAATCGCCGTTAGCAAGCCGATGTGCGACTTCGACGACGGCGCGCTCACCGTTGCCGTAGACCAAAAGATCGGCGCGCGAGTCGAGTAATATTGAGCGGCGCACCTTGTCTTGCCAATAGTCGTAGTGGGCCGTCCGGCGCAGGCTCGCTTCGATGCCGCCGACGACGAGCGGGCAGTCCTTGAAAGCTTCGCGCAATCGTTGGCTGTAGACGACGACGCTTCGATCGGGACGACTTCCGCCCTGCCCCCCAGGCGTGTAGGCATCGTCACTGCGGACCTTACGGTCGGCCGTGTAGCGGTTGACCATCGAGTCCATGTTGCCGGCGGTGACACCGAAGAACAGCGCCGGCTCACCAAGTGCCGTGAACTCATCGGTGGATTGCCAGTCCGGCTGCGCGATGATGCCAACGCGGAATCCCTGCGCCTCCAGCGTGCGCCCGACGATCGCCATGCCGAAGCTCGGATGATCGACGTATGCATCGCCGCTCACGAGGATCACATCGCACTGATCCCAGCCGAGCGCGTCCATCTCGTCGCGGCTCATCGGCAGAACCGGGGCCGGCGTCAAGCGCTTGGCCCAATACGGCCGATAGCCGAATAGATCCACCGCCGCGGGCATCGATTTTGCCGGTAGGTCGCTCACGCCGTGCATGGTATCGTGATCGCCCCGGGGAGGATATCGATGCTAGCGATGCGCCGCCTGGCCGGTGTTGCGATACTGCTTGCGGCCTGCACGAACGACATGACCGAGATCGATGCCGACGTTCGCGACGAGCTTGCGCCGACGGGCGAGCTGCGCGTCGCCGTGCCGGTCGCACCAGCCATGTCGGCGACGTTTGCGGTGCGCGATGCTGCCGGCGAGCTACACGGTCCGACTGTCGAGCTCGGCCGCAGGCTTGCGGAAGCTGTCGGCGTGCCGGTGCAGTTCGTCACATACAGCGGCTCGGGCGCGATCACGAGCGCTGGCCCAAGCGACGAGTGGGACGTGACGTTCGTGCCGATCGATGCGGCGCGCGCCGAGATCATCGACTTCGGCCCGGCGTACGCCGAGTTCGACAGCTCCTTTTTGGTCCGCGCCGGTCTCGACGTGACGACGATAGACGAGCTCGATACCGCGAGCCGGATGATCGGTGTCGTCGACAACACGGCCACGAGCCGCGCAGTCGCGGCCAGACTGACGAGCGCCACGCTACAGAGCGTCGCCGGCGTTGCCGAAATGCGCGATCGGCTTGCGGCCGGTCGCCTCGATGCCATTGCGCTGAGCCGCGTGTCGTTGGTGACGCTTGCCGAGGACGTGCCCGGCTCGCGGATACTCGATGAGCCCCTGCAGACGACTGCAACGTCCGTCGCGGTGCCTAAAGGACGTGCTGCGGCGCTCGCTGTGGTCTCCGACTTCGTCGAGGAGACCAAGACATCCGGGCTCGCGAGGCAGCTGTTGGACGAAGCCGATCTCGGCGCGGTGCGTGTCGCGCCTTCGGTCGACCGTTGACGGCGTCGAAACCTAGTGAGGCAAGCGACATGACAGACAGCGCAGACCGATTCGGACAGTTTGAGAACGTCGTTGATTCCAGCGACGCCGTCGAGGCGATTCTCGGCCAACCTGCCAGCACCGCGATTGAGAAAGTCATCGACGAGATTGACGACGTGTGCCGCGGCATCATCGAGAGGTCGCCGTTCGTGCTGATCGCATCGGCCGATCGCAACGGCAGGCTCGACGTGTCACCCAAAGGTGACCCGGCTGGCTTCGTTCGAATACTCGACAACAAGCGCCTCGCAATCCCCGATCGGCTCGGTAACCGGCGCGCGGATACATTCGGCAACGTGCTCGAGAATCCTTACGTCGCGCTGCTGTTTGTCATTCCCGGCAAGAAAGAGACGTTGAGAGTCGCCGGCGAAGCACGCATCGTTGCGGATAAGGCTCTGTGCGAGTCGATGGCCGTCAACAGCCGCGTGCCAAAGCTCGCGCTCGTCGTCTACGTCGAGGAAGTCATGATTCATTGCCCGAAGTGCATGCAGCGCTCGAAGCTCTGGGAGCCGGCGCAGTGGCCCGATCATGCGGATACGGCGAGCATCAGCGAAGCGGTTGTCAGCCATGCCCAGCTTGACGTGACGCCCGAGGAGTTCGATAAGCATGCGCGCGAATCGGGCATGCGCGAGTTGTATTAGACAGTTGGATTGTAGGCTCATGACAATAACGATGAACAAGCTTTTTCTTGCAGTGGCTGCATTTGTTTTAATCTCGATCGGTCTGCCGGCATCCGGGCAGCAAGCGCCCGATGACGAGCCGTGGAACTGGTCCGAGGACCGCGTCCGCGCCGTCGTCGATCAAGTCCGCGCTGGGCGCGACCTGAATCCTGAGTCGTGGCCGGGCGGTGCACGCGTCGCCGTGCTGCTGTCGTTCGACGTCGACAATGAGACCGTGCAGGGGCTGCGTACCGGGACGCCGACGATCGGGCCGTTGTCGCAAGGTCAATATGGCGCGCGCGTCGCCCTGCCCCGTGTGCTCGAGCTACTCGATACGAAAAGCGTGCCCGCAACGTTTTATTTTCCGGCTTGGAGCCTGAAGCTCGCGCCCGAACAGGCGGACCAGATCAATGCGTCCGGTATGCACGAGATCGGCGTGCACGGCTGGATCCACGAGCTCAACACTGCACTCGACGCCGAAACCGAGGCGCGGCTCGTGCGCCAGGCCACGGACACGATTACAGAGATCAGCGGCACGCGGCCCGTCGGTTATCGCGCGCCGTCGTGGAACCACAGCCCCAACACGCTCGATATCATTCGTGAGATGGGTTTCGTTTACGAGAGCTCGTTGATGGCCGACGATCGGCCGTACGAGCTCGTGCAAGATGGCCTCCCAACCGGAATCGTCGAGATTCCCGTCTCGTGGATCCTCGACGATGCGCCGTTGTTCAACCCGCTCGGACAGCGCTACATGAATCCGCGCGACGTTCTGCAGGTTTGGATCGACGAGTTCGACCGTGCGTGGGAGGAAGGGACGACGTTCGAGCTAACGATGCACCCTCACGTCATCGGCCATCGCTCAAGGATCCTCGTCCTAGAGGCGCTGATCGAGCATATACAAACGAAGCCCGGCGTCTGGTTCGGCACGCATGCCGATGCGGCCCGCTGGGTGTTGGAGCAAGCGGATTGAACGATTCTCGCGACCTGCTGTGGCTGTTCGGGTCGGCGCTCGTCGCAGCTCTGACGATCACGACGGCGCGCGCTCAAGATTTGTTCACGACGGACAACTACCTCGCCGACAAGGCGCACTGGACCGAGCCGGCATACTTTCGTAATAACACGCCGCGCGAGCTCACGGACATGATCGAGCTCGATCGTTACGGCGAGACTGGCAGCGGCTCGGACCAGTACACGCTGACGAGCCCGTACCCGTTCGAGACGTCCGAACAGCACTACGAAGCGTGGCTGGCCGCCGCCGACGGCGGTACGGAGCACACGTTCGAGACGTTGCCGGATTGGGACGGCATCTGGAGCGGCAGCAAGACGTGGCTCGATAGCGACGACGTTCAAGCCAGCACTATCGTCTCGGTGCTGACGCCGCAGTTTCGCGAATACTACGTTCAACAGGTCAAGGCCGAAGCCGAGGGCCGGCATTGGTGGGCAGGCTCTTTCTGCCTGCCGAACGGCTACATCCGCAGTCTCTGGCGTAGCCCTCGCGAATTCGTCGTTCGCCCCGGCCGCGCGTGGATCATTTCGAATACGCTGACCGAGGTGCAGGTGCGCTGGATCTCGACGGACGGCAGCGGCCATTCGCCGCGCGACTACTGGTATCCGAAATGGCAAGGCGAGTCGGTCGGCTTCTGGGACGGCGATGCGCTCGTGCTGCACACGAACCAGATCAAGGGCTGGAACACGACCCACTCGATGATCGAGTGGACCGACGACATGACGGCAGTCGAGCGCTACGAGCGCGCCGGCGATACGATCGTCGGTGAGGTCACGCTGTACGATCCGAATGCCTTCGCCGAGCCGTTGCAT
>JAHEEN010000089.1:0-1614 GCA_024640685.1 Rhodospirillaceae bacterium | reverse complement strand
ACGGGCCGTCAAGCAACGTGTTTATCAATGAGCAAGGCTTCGTCGATGAGCGCGCTCAGGGCGATCCGCTGTATTGGGATCCATCGGATCCGCGTCCATGGGCTCGGCAATACGAGATTGGAGAGAGGCCGGAGGCGCTGCGCCGATGATTCGCGAATGGCGGCTCCCTGCGATCGTCGCAACATTACTGCTCGCCGGCTGCGGCGGCGGCACGCCGGACGGGCCGATCGAGCTAGTTTTCGGGCACGTCAGCGCACCGGGGTCATTGTTTGCCGAATCGGCCGGAGAGTTCGCTCGGCGTGCTAACGAGCGCCTCGGCGATCGTGCAACCGTCGTCGTCTACGGATCGAGCCAGCTCGGCAACGACGAGGTACTGCTGCAAAAGCTCTTGCTCGGTTCCGTCGATTTCGCGTTGCCGTCGTCGATCCTGTCCTCGACGATCCCGGAGTTCGGGCTTTTCGAGATGCCTTATTTGATCCGCGATCGCGCGCATATGCAGCGCGTCGAGGAGGAAATTTTCTGGCCGCAGCTAGCACCGTTGATGAATGCCCGCGGCTACGGTGTGTTGGCCGTCTGGGAAAACGGTTTCCGGCACGTGACGACTAACGTCCGACCGATCAACGAGCCCGCCGACCTCGACGGCATCAAGCTGCGCACGCCACGAAGCATTTGGCGCGTGCGCATGTTTCAGGCATTCGGGGCCAACCCGACGCCGATGGCGTTCTCGGAGCTTTTCGTTGCGCTGCAGACGGGCGTCATGGACGGCCAGGAGAACCCGCTGACGCAGATCGTTGCGTCGCGGCTGCACGAGGTGCAGGCTTATCTGTCCCTGACACAGCATGTCTACACGCCGGCGTACGTTACCGTTGGGCTCAACCGCTGGAACTCATTGCCCGAAGACGTGCGCACGATCTTGAGCGACACCGCACGCGAGATGCAGGCATTCGTCTATGAGACTGCGGAACGCATGGACGCTCAGTTCGTCGAACAGATTCGCGCGGCCGGCGTTGCGGTCAATGAGCCTGCGTATCAGAGTTTCGAGGCCGCGAGCACCGCGATCTACGACGAGTACGCGGCGTCCGTCGACGGTGCCCGAGAGCTCCTGGACCATGCGCTGCGACTTGCCGAAGACTGACCTTCCAGCCGTAATGAGACGCAACGAGCGGCGGTTACAGGTGACTGCGCGATGACGGTCAGCTCGATTCGCAAGCCCTTCGAGGCCGTGCTCGAGGTGCTGATGCTGGCGCTGATGGTTGCGTTAGCCCTCGTCGTCATCGTCGGCGTAGGGTTTCGCAAGGCCGGCGCTGCACTGGTCTGGTACGACGAGGTTGCGTCGGTCTTGCTCGCCTGGCTGACGTACTACGGCGCATCGTACGCCGCGCTGAAGCGCGCCCACATCGGCTTCCCGAAGATCGTGCAGTCGGTGGCGCCGAATCTGCAGGTTGCGTTGACGCTCGCGCGCGAAGCGATTGTCATCGCGTACTTCGTCGTCATCGCCTGGGCCGGGTGGCAAGTGCTGCAGATTCTGCAGGGCATCTACCTGACGAGCCTGCCGAGCGTGCCGGCGCGGTTGACGCAGTCGGTGATTCCAATCGGTGCCGTGCTGTTCATCGT
>JAHEEN010000088.1 GCA_024640685.1 Rhodospirillaceae bacterium | reverse complement strand
CCACGATAGCCGAATAGACGATGCACAACGAGATCGCCTACCGAGAACTTGGCTCTCTGAATTGGCGTCACTGTTCCCACTCGTTAACCTCCGCTGCGCGTGACCGCGCTATTCCACAACCCGTGCGTCGTTGACTGCCGCGAACAGCCGATGCGCGGCAGTCAACGGCAGTCTCGACACCGTCCCACGGCCGCCGGCCGATTGCAATACACGGCCTGGCCCTATCACGAGACAACTGGACCGCAACGCTCGTGACTCCAATAATCTCGTGAGTCTCAGTCGATTCGCGCGCGCCCCGAACGAGACGCCGATCATGGCAGGGCAGCACGCACTGACGCAGAATCGATCTCGATCGTATGTATTAAATGAAGTAACCGACACGAGAGCCGCACCGGACGATGACGACACGTATTGACCTTCGAGCTCTATGGTCAGTCGGCCTATTCACGCTCGCGTACCTGACGGCCGCGCTGCCCGTCGCGCTGATGCGCGGCAACGTCGAGTTCGTGATGTACATCGCCGTGATGCTCGTGCTGATCGGCTTCGTATTCTGGATGCATCTCCAGGTCGAGCTCAGCACAGATGTGCTCTGGTGCCTCAGCATTTGGGGCCTTGCGCATATGGCTGGCGGACTCATTGTCGTACCCGAGACGTGGCCCGTCGAGTCGCAGAGCCGCGTACTCTATTCGTGGTGGCTCCTTCCCGGTCATCTCAAATACGACCACATCGTGCACGCCTATGGCTTTGGCATCGCTACCTGGGTCTGCTGGCAAGGGCTCGCGACTGCAATCGAGCGGCGTGGCGGCCGGGCGACGCCGACACTCGGGCTCATGGTGATCTCGGCCGCGGCCGGCATGGGTCTCGGCTCGCTCAACGAGATCGTCGAGTTCGCGGCGACGCTGACGATCCCGGAGACTAATGTCGGTGGTTACATAAACACAGGCTGGGATCTCGTTGCGAACTTTGTCGGCGCGACGTTGTCTGTCATTTTGATCAGGTTGCGCAGCCCCAGGCGTCTGGCGCTCGGCAATCCCACGGCGCCCTTCGAAGGCGGCTACTGAGCCTTCATCGGCAAGCCGACTGCACGCTCGTCGCGCGTCGCGAGTTTGTATAGTATGCCCGTCTCGAATCCGAGGAAGTATGTCGATGTCCCCAGTTCGCTTATCGGTCCTTTGCCTTTCGTTCGGTTTGACGCTTCCGGCGCACAGTCATCACAGCGATGCGGTCTACGATCGCGAGTCGCTCGTCGTCTTTGACGCGACGATCGCGCGGTATATCTTTCGCAACCCGCACATCACGATCTTCGTCGAGACCGAGGACGATGCGGGAAACACGATTGAATGGGAGATCGAAACGGGCTCGACGCCGATCATGCAGCGCAGCGGCTGGACGCGAGATTTCTTGCAGCCCGGCGACAGCGTCGTGATCCGCGCACATCCAGCGCGCAGCGGCGAGCTCAGCGCGATCCTGAACACGCTCGAGACGACCGATGGACGGCTGTGGTCGCAGATCGAGGGCGAGGCCGAGCGCACCGTCGGCGCCGAAAGTATCGAGGGTATCTGGAAAGGCGTCGCCGCGACGAGCCTGGCTCGGCAAGCGCGCGAGAAAATCGTGCCGACGGCCGCCGGCCTCGCTTCCAGAGAAAGCTACAGCCCGGTCACCGACGACCCGAACAATCAGTGCATCGCTAACCCGCCGCCGTTTCACATCTCGAGCAACAACTATTTGACCGGCATCGAGATCCTCGACGACCGCGTCATCATGCGTAGCGAGTTCTTCGACAACGTCCGCACGGTCTACACTGATGGCCGCGGTCACCCGGACAACCTCGAGCCGACGACCCAAGGCCACTCGATCGGCCGCTGGGAGGGCGACGTGTTCGTCGTCGACACCGTCGGGCTTGCCGAGCATCGCGACGGCAACGGCTCAGGCATCGCCTCGAGCACCCAGCGCCGCGTCGTCGAGCGCTATCAGCTCAGCGACGACGGCACGCGGGCCATCGTCGACATCGAGGTCACGGATCCCGTCTATCTGGCCGAGCCCTTCCGCGGCCGAACCGAGATGGTGTACGTGCCGCAGCTGCAACTGTATCGATACAACTGCAGCGTCGCCGCGCAGCAGTAACCGGATCCGATGGGGTCGGGGCCTGAGGCTCTGCGCCCTGCTCGGCTAGTGACCGGCTGGCGCTGAAACATCCAGCCCGAGATCGCTTATAGTCACTCTCTTGCCTGAGGGAGGTCCGCCAATGCCTGACTCCGGATACACGAGCGTCTCACTCGACGCCTTTTGGGTGCCGTACACCAGCAATCGGCTGTTCAAACGCGATCCGCGCATCATCGTCGGCGCCGACGGCTGCCACTACATCACGGCCGACGGTCGGCGCGTCTACGATGCGCTGTCGGGGCTCTGGTGCTGCGGCTTCGGCCACAACCGCCCGGAAATCGCGGCCGCCGTGTCGCGCCAGCTCGAGACGCTCGACTACTCACCGGCATTCCAGTTCGCCCATCCGCAGGCCTTCGAGCTTGCCGAACGCGTTGCCGGCCTGCTGCCGAACCCGCTCGATCGCGTGTTCTTCACGAACTCGGGCTCCGAAAGCGTCGAGACGGCACTGAAGATCGCCAAGGCCTATTGGCGCTTGCGCGGACGGCCCGAGAAGTCGCTGCTCGTCGGGCGTGTTCGGGGTTATCACGGCGCGAACTTCGGCGGCACGAGCGTCGGCGGCATCGAGACCAACCGCACACCTTTCGGCGATCTCGCTGTCGCAGAGCATCTGCCGACGACACTACTGCCGGAGAACGCGTTCTCGCGTGGCCTGCCGCCGAAAGGTATCGAGCTCGCCGACGAGCTCGAGTCCATCGTCGAGCGCCACGGCGCCAACCGTATCGCCGCGGTCATCGTCGAGCCCATGTCGGGTTCCGGCGGCGTCGTCGTGCCGCCCGCCGGCTACCTCAAGCGACTTCGCGAGCTGTGCACCGCGCACGACATCCTGCTGATCTTCGACGAAGTCATCACAGGCTTCGGCCGAACTGGCAAACCATTCGGCATCGACACATTCGGCGCCGTACCCGATCTGCTGTGCATTGCGAAAGCGTTGACGAACGGTACTGTGCCGATGGGCGCTGTGATCGCAGACCGCGCTATCTATCAAGCATTTCTCGACAGCAACTTGCCGGACTACGTTCCCGAGCTCACGCACGGTTACACGTACTCCGGGCATCCAGTCGCTTGCGCCGCCGCGCTCGCTGCGATCGACATCTTCGAGCGCGACGGAATAGCCGACCGCGCGGCCGAGCTCGCGCCGGTATTCGAGGATGCACTGCACGCGCTGCGCGGCACGAAGCACATCACCGACATTCGCAACTGCGGTCTCGCGGGCGCGTTACAGATCGACCCGTTGCCGGACGAGCCGCTGCGCCGACCGTTCGAGATCGGCATCAAGTGCTGGCAACGCGGTGTTTACGTGCGCTGGGCCGGTGATACGATTCAGCTCGGTCCGCCGCTCGTTAGCCGGCCCGCCGACCTCGAGGATGCGTGTAACATCCTGCTCGATGTAATTTCGACCGTGGAGTAATCAATGGCCGACCCGCTCGCGAACAAGTCCCAAGCCACGCCGATCGTCGGCCACCTGATCGGCGGCGACCGATTCGTCGATGCCGGCGACTCAGCGCCGATATTCAATCCGGCGACCGGCGAGGAGACGCGCCGCGTCGCGTTCGCCGAGGCCGCGACTGTCGAACGAGCCGTGTCGGCCGCAGCCGACGCGCTGCCCGCTTGGCGGGCGACGACGCCGCTCGCACGCGCGCGGATCATGTTCCGTTTCAAGGACCTCGTCGAGCGTAATGCCGATGCGATTGCCGCAGTTGTTACCGAAGAGCACGGCAAGGTGCTCGACGATGCGCACGGCGAGATCAAGCGCGGCATCGAGAACATCGAGTACGCGTGCGGCGCACCGGAGCTTTTGAAGGGCGAGCACAGCCGCAACGTCGGCACCGGCGTCGACAGCTGGTCCGAGCGCCAGTCGCTCGGCGTCGTCGCAGGCATTACGCCGTCGAATTTCCCAGTCATGGTGCCGCTGTGGATGTACCCGATCGCGCTCGTCTGCGGCAACACGTTCGTGTTGAAGCCGTCCGAGCGCGACCCGAGCGCGGCCGTGCTCATCGGCGAGCTATTGAGTGACGCCGGCCTGCCGAACGGTGTCTTCAACCTCATCAACGGCGACAAGTCCGCGGTCGACGCGCTGATCGCGGACGATCGCGTTCAAGCCGTCAGCTTCGTCGGCTCGACCGGCGTCGCACAAGCCGTGCACCAAGGCGCGAGCCGAGCCGGCAAGCGCGTCCAAGCGCTAGGCAGCGCGAAGAATCACGCAGTCGTCATGCCGGATGCGGATCTGGACAACGCGGTCAGTGCTTTGCTCGGCGCAGCCTACGGCTCGTGCGGCGAGCGCTGCATGGCGATCTCGGTCGTCGTCACGGTCGGCGATGAGACCGGCGATGCCCTCGTCGCCGCACTCGCCGAGCGCGTCCGCGGGCTCAATGTCGGAGCCGGCACGGAGTCCGGCAACGACTTGGGGCCGCTGATCACCGAGCCGCATCGCGACCGTGTCGTCGGCTTCATTGACGATGGCGTCGACGCAGGCGCCGACCTCGTCGTCGATGGGCGATCGCTTGCGACGGATCGCGACGGTTATTTCGTCGGCCCGAGCCTGTTCGATCGCGTATCGCCGGAGATGCGTATCTATAAGGAGGAAATCTTCGGCCCGGTACTCTGCGTCGTGCGCGCAGACTCGCTCGATGCGGCGATCGAGCTGATCAACGCGCACGAGTACGGCAACGGCACGTGCATTTTCACGCGCGACGGTGCGGCCGCACGCGCATTCAGCGATGCGATCCAAATCGGCATGGTCGGCGTCAACGTGCCGCTGCCAGTACCGGTTGCGTACTACAGCTTCGGTGGCTGGAAGCGCTCATTGTTCGGCGACCTGCACATCTACGGGCCGGACGCCGTGCGCTTTTACACGCGGCAGAAAGTCATCACGCAGCGCTGGCCATCGAGCGGCGTCATCGAGAAAGCGAAGTTCGCGTTTCCCGGCAGCGATTAGGGGCGCTGTGCTTACTGGCGCGTGTAGCCCCGCGACTGAAAGATGTTCATGATCGACATTGCCGAAGGCGCGAGCTTGACCGGGCTTGCTAGCATGTCCTTGCCCCAGCCGCGGAACGCCATCGACTGACCGCAGACGTACATCTCGACACCGGCCTCGCCAAGGCGCTCGAGCAGCTCGCGGGTCGGATTGGGCATGCCGTTCAGCTTCCGGTATTCAGCATCGTTGATCATGCTCTGCAGCGCCGCGCCATGGACGACGAACGCGAGATGCATATTCTCCTTCGGCACGCCGGCCTTGGCATGCAGATTCAAGAAGCGCGCGACACGGTCGATATTGCGATTGACGCCGTCGGGCCCGTCACCATAGCCGGTGATCTCCCAGACAACGCGGTATTGGTGATCGGCTGGCAGCTGAAAATCGGCGTCCTCGACCAGCGCGGAGCGGCCGTAGTCGGCAACGATGGGCCCAGTCGAGGGCTCGGCGGCGAAAAGCGAGATCGAGAAGAG
Source organism: Rhodospirillaceae bacterium (assembly GCA_024640685.1). Classification (GTDB taxonomy): domain Bacteria; phylum Pseudomonadota; class Gammaproteobacteria; order Steroidobacterales; family Rariloculaceae; genus JAHEEM01. Next base: position 6,581 of record JAHEEN010000088.1, on the reverse strand, counting down.
GCTGGCGGCAAGCGCGGCAATTCTACGTATTGTCATGGGTCTCTCCGAGTGGATCGCATTCGCGGTAGCTTACCCCGGCAGCGCGCGGCCAGGCCAGGGGAACGCGTCATTGCGGTGCATTTGAGGCGTTGGCAGCCTCTCGGGGCCTGAAGTCAGGCCAGCTCTGCAGCTAGCCGCTCCGTCTCTCGACTAACACGGGTCGGTATACTCGGGTGTGTACCGTCGCTGAAGCAGCGGTCGTACCGTATTCATAAGGAGTCGCTATGGCAGCCTGGCTACCCGTCATCAAGGCATCGCTGCCTTATGTCACGCAAATCGTGACGGCCGCAATCCCTGCGTTCACGTCAAAGCCCGGCAACGCGCCGCCCGACGAGGTCGTGCCGCAACAGATCGAGGAGCTGCAGGCTGCGGTCACGCACAATGCCGAGGCCGTCAAAGGCCTCGCTACGCAACTCAAGGAAACGATCGAAGCGCTCGACCAGAGCGCCGTCACGCTGGAGGCCGAGCTCGCTCGCCAACGCCGGATGACGCTGCTCGCCGTGCTAATCGCCGCGGTCAGCGCCGCGATCGCGATTACCGCAGTTGTCGTGGCCTAGCGGCGCTAGCCGACACCGCCGTAACGAATCCCAGTCAGGTCGCTGATCTCGCGCTTCCACGTGGTCAGATCGTCGCTGTTGAAGTCGGCTAGCCGCGTATGGCCGCACGCCCGTGCCATGACTTGCATCAGCGCCGTCGCCGACGTCAAGAACTTCGCGAGACGCTGCGCGCCGATCTCGATATCGAGGCGCTCGCGCAGATGCGTTTGCTGCGTCGCGATGCCGACCGGGCAGTTGTTCGTGTGACACGCGCGCATGCCTAGACAGCCGATCGCTTGCATCGCTGCATTCGAAACCGCGACCGCATCGGCACCGAGCGCCAATGCCTTGACGAAATCGGCCGGCAGCCGCAGCCCGCCGGTGATGACCAACGTCACGTCGCTTGCATCGTTGTCATCGAGGAACCGGCGCGCGCGTGCGAGCGCCGGGATCGTTGGCACCGAAATGTTGTCGCGGAACAGTAACGGCGCGGCGCCGGTGCCGCCGCCACGACCGTCGAGAATCACGTAGTCGACACCGACGGCGAGCGCCGCCTCGAGATCGCGCTCGATATGCTGTGCCGAGAGCTTGAAGCCGATGGGAATTCCGCCGGTCGCTGCGCGCACCTCGTCGGCGAACTGCTTGAAGTCGGCAACGCCGTGCCAATCCGGGAACGTCGGCGGCGAGATCGCGCTCTGGCCTTCTTCGAGACCACGGACCTCGGCAATTTTGCCTTTGACCTTCGCGCCTGGCAGGTGACCACCGGTACCGGTCTTTGCACCCTGCCCACCCTTGAAGTGAAACGCCTGGCAGCGCTTGACCTTGTCCATCGAGTAACCGAATCGCGCCGACGCAAGCTCGTAGAAGTAATGCGCGTTCGCGGCCTGCTCCTCCGGCAGCATGCCGCCTTCGCCGGAGCAGATGCCGGTGCCGGCCAACTCCGCGCCCTTCGCAAGCGAGACCTTCGCTTCTTCAGACAACGCGCCGAAGCTCATATCCGATACGAACAACGGTATGCCCAGCTTCAGCGGCTTCGCTGCACGCGGTCCGATGATGACATCGGTCGCAACCGGCGCATCGTCGAGCAGCGGCAGCTTGTGAAGCTGTGCCGTCAGGATCTGAATGTCCTCCCAGCTCGGCAACTGCGTGCGCGGCACGCCCATCGCCGCGACCCGCCCATGATGGCCGACGCGGCCGAGCCCGTGCTCGGCGAGCTCTTGGATGTATTTGACGTGCGGCTCGATCGGCACGCCGTGATGATCGGCATAGAGGCCCAGATACGCATCGCGGTCATACGGCTGTGGGTTGTCGCGCTCCCAAGCCGCGATCTCGTGCTCGTCGACCCAGACGCCGCCGTCCTCGACCCATGCCTCGAAACGCTTCAGTCGCTCGCTCGAGTTGTACGAGCTGACGCCCGTGCGATAGCCATAGTCCCAGTTGTGCACGCCACAGATCAGATCGTCGCCATCGATATGGCCGTCGGCGAGCAACGCGCCGCGGTGCAGACAGCGGCCATAGAGCACCGAGACCTCATCGGCGTCGGCCCAGCGAATAATGACGAGGTCGACGTTGGCCGCAAGCGCATACGTCGGTGTCAACGGCTCGAGTGAGCCCCAGTCGGCAATCTTGATCTTGTTCATTGTTGTTCCCTACGATCGAGCGAATCAGTCGGCAACGGTCAGGAAGTGAACCCCGAAAAGACCGGCGTCATCGTGCCAGACCCGCTCGGGCTGCCAGCCCGCCGACGTGGCAAGCGCGGCGAACTCGTCGTCGGCGTACTTGTGGGAGTACTCGGTGACGATGTGCTCGCCGGCGCGAAATTCGAGCCTGTGCCCAGCGATCGCAACGCGTTGCGCAATGCAGCTCACGAGCCGCATCTCTATGCGGCCCTGCGCCTCGTCGTAGATGGCTTCGTGACGGAACGTCGTCAAATCGAAACGCGCGCCTAGCTCGTTGTTGAGTCGTCGTAGCACGTTCAAATTGAACGCCGCGGTCACGCCGGATGCGTCGTTGTATGCCGCATGCAAAATCGCCGGATCCTTCTTACGGTCGACGCCGATCAACAGCGCACCGCCAAGGCCAGCCTCGATTCGCATGACGTCGAGCAACGATGCCGCATCGGCGCGCTCGAAATTGCCGATCGTCGAGCCCGGGAAGAACACCAAGTTGCGCGCCGGCGCTTGCGTATACGTCGGCAACTCGAACGGCCGCGTAAAGTCCGCGAAGACCGGCAAGACTTGCAGCTGCGGATAGTCGCGCGCAACCGCATTCGCCATCGATGACAAATAGTCTTCGGAGATGTCGACGGGAATGTACGCGACCGGATCGTCGAGGCCTTCGAGTAGCTGGCGAATCTTTTGGCTAGAGCCGCTGCCGAACTCGATGACCGCGGCGCGCGGGCCGGTCAACGCGGCCATCTCGCCGAGGTACGCATCCATGATCGCACGCTCGGTGCGAGTCGGGTAATACTCCGGCAGCGTGCAGATCTCGTCGAACAACCGCGAGCCCGTCTCGTCATAGAAATACTTCGGCGACAGACGTTTCTGCGGCGCCGACAGTCCGCGCAGAATCTCGTCGGCGTCATCCGCGAGCGTCGGATCGCTGTCGTTGGCGCGCACGAGCGCGGGACGGTTGGCGCTCACAGCAAATTGGCCTTGCTACGCAAGGCTCGCGAGCCTAAGGCCCAGGAACTGCCAGCGATCGTGCGGGTAGAAGAAACTCCGGTAGCTTGCGCGCATGTGATCGCGTTGCGTCACGCACGAGCCGCCGCGCACGACGAGCTGATTGCACATGAACTTGCCGTTGTACTCGCCCAGCGAGCCTGCGAGCGGCCTGAAGCCCGGGTACGGCGCATACGCTGATGCAGTCCATTCCCAAACGTCACCATGGAACTGTCCGCTCGACTCTCCGGCTCGCGCAGCCACGGGATGCAACACGCCGGACTCGAGGAAGTTGCCGTCGACAGGTCGTTTGCTGGCCGCGCTCTCCCACTCGGCCTCGGTCGGCAGCCGCTTGCCGGCCCAGCGCGCAAATGCATCAGCTTCGTAGAGGCTTATGTGCGTCACCGGTGCATTGGCGTCGATCGTTTGCCAACCACCGAGCGTGAACTCGCGCTCGCGATCCTCGGACCAGTAAAGCGGCCGCGTCCAATCGTGCGTGTTAATTGTCGTCCAGCCATCGGCAAGCCATAGCGCTGGATCCGAATAGCCGCCGGCAGCGATGAATGCCTCAAACTCGCCGTTCGTCACGAGCCGATTTGCAAGCGCGAACGTGCGCAGAGAGACATTGTGGCGCGGCGTCTCGTTGTCGAAGCAGAACTCACCCTCTTCGGCACCGATGGCGTACTCGCCGCCATCGATCGAGTCGTACGTCAGCGTCAACGGCTCGCTCGCGGCCGTGGGTTGCGTTTCACGGTAGACCGGCTTCAGCGGATTCATGAAGAACACGTGCTTGATGTCGGTCAGCATCAGCTCTTGATGCTGCTGCTCGTGGTGGATGCCGAGCGTCAAGAGAAACTCGAGCTCGCGGTCATCGTCACGCTCGGCCAACAATCGTGCGATGCGCTCGTCGATGCTGCGGCGATAGTCGTGAATCTCGGCGACGGTCGGGCGGCTCAGCAGCCCGCGCTGCGGACGCTTCTGCATCGGGCCGACGGTTTGATAATACGAGTTGAACAGATAGTGGAACTGCTCGTCGTAAGGCCGGTATCCGGCCTCTCGATCGGCGAGGCAAAACCGCTCGAAAAACCACGTCGTATGGCCTAAATGCCACTTCGTCGGACTGACCTCCGGCATCGTCTGCACGACATGATCCTCGATCGCGAGCGGCGCCGTCAGCGCGAGACTCAGCTCACGAATACGCAAAAAACGATCGCTAAGGGATTCCGCGGCCCGCGGAGAAACGTCGGCCAAGGCTGAGACCATGCTGGGTGCGGACCGGCGTCCTGCCGGCGACCTCGTACGTAGCGTATCTAGGCGTCCCGAGGGTATCGGGCCGATGTCGCGCTGTCAAAACACCGCGCCGGCGCGAATACGGGTACCTCCGGACTGGTCAATGCAGCCCCGGAACGGTGACAATGTGGTGTTACGCAACGGTCATGGAGACGGTCGAACCGATGTCGGAAGCCAATATTGTCATCATCGGCGGCGGCAATGCCGCGCTATGCGCGGCGCTTGCAGCCGAGGAAAACGGCGCCAACGTACGCGTGCTCGAGTGCGCTCCCGAGGACGAGAGCGGCGGCAACAGCCGCTTTACCGCCGGCGCGATTCGATTCGCCTACGACGGCGTCGATGACTTGCGGGCGCTGATGCCGGATCTCAGCGACGCCGACGTCGAGATGACGGACTTTGGCACGTATACCGACGACCAGTTCTTCGACGACATGTACCGCGTCACGCAGTATCGCTGCGATCCGGATCTCGTCGAGCTGCTCGTGCGCCGCTCGAAAGAGACGATGCTGTGGATGCGCGACAAGGGCGTGCGATTCATCCCGATCTACGGCCGCCAAGCGTTCAAGATCGACGGCAAGTTCAAGTTCTGGGGCGGGCTGACGGTCGAGTCGATCGGTGGCGGCCCCGGGCTCGTCGACTCGTTGACGCAAAGCTGCAAGCGGCGCGGCATCGAGATCGAGTACGAGGCGCGCGCAGTCGCGCTCGAGACCGATGGCCAAGCCGTGACGGGCGTCGTCGTCCGGCGCGCCGGCGGCAAACCGGAAACGCTCGCAGCCGATGCTGTCGTGATCGCCAGCGGCGGCTTCGAGGCGAATCCCGAGTGGCGCACGCGCTACCTCGGCCCCGGCTGGGAGATCGCCAAGGTGCGCGGCTCGCGCTTCAATACCGGCGACGGCATCCGCATGGCACTCGATATCGGCGCGGCGGCGTACGGCAACTGGTCGGGTTGCCACGCCGTCGGCTGGGACCAGAACGCGCCCGAGTTCGGCGACTTGGCCGTCGGCGATCAGTTTCAGAAGCATTCGTATCCGTTCGGCATCATGGTCAACGCGCACGGCAAGCGTTTCGTCGACGAGGGCGCGGATTTTCGCAACTACACGTACGCGAAGTACGGCGCCGAGATCATGAAGCAGCCGAACTACTTCGCGTGGCAGATCTTCGATGCGAAGGTCACGCACCTGTTGCGCGACGAGTACCGCATTCGCGAGATCACGAAGGAGACGGCCGATACGCTCGAGGCGCTGGTCGCGAAGCTCGACGGCGTCGACACGCAAGAATGTCTCGATGAGCTAGCGGCTTACAACGCAGCCGTGAAGCAGGACACGGAGTTCAATCCGAACGTCAAAGACGGCCGTTGCACGACCGGGCTTGCGATCAACAAGACGAATTGGGCCAATACGCTCGACACGCCGCCGTTCGAGGCTTATGCCGTAACCTGCGGCGTGACATTCACGTTCGGCGGCTTGCGCGTCGACACGAGCGCGAACGTGCTCGACAAGGACTTGCGGCCGATTCCCGGGCTCTATGCCGCAGGCGAGCTCGTCGGCGGGATCTTCTATCACAACTACCCGGGCGGCACGGGCCTCATGTCCGGTTCCGTGTTCGGCAAGCTGGCCGGGAAGCACGCGGCGGAGCACGCCTCCAGCTGAACCGACCAAGCGACACAGGCAGCTCGATGCGGACTCATGATGACAACCGATGCCGTTTAGGGTCGCATTGCTCAACTCACGCGGTTGCCGCGTTGTTGTTGATGACAGCCATCGCTACGAGTGCATTTGCGCAGGAAGCCGGCGATATCGCCGCGATTCGGGCCGAGATCGAGCAGCTGCGGACAGACTACGAGCAGCGCATCGCCGAGCTCGAGCGGCGCTTGGAGGCAGCCGAGCAAGCCGCGGCGCAATCTACCGTACCGCCGACGGTGCCTACGTCCCCGGTGACCGTCGCTCGCAGCGATAGCGTCACGTCCGGCACCGCATTCAATCCGCAAGTATCGGTAATCCTAAACGGCAACTATTACCGCGACGACGTCGCCGGCAGCGGCGAGCGCATTGCGGCC
>JAHEEN010000288.1 GCA_024640685.1 Rhodospirillaceae bacterium | reverse complement strand
GTCTCGGCGAGGACGTACCGATGGCGACGGCCAACCTGTTCGACGGCGTGCACGCGCTCGTCGACGGTGACTGGGTCACGATGCGGATTCCGTATCCGCTCGGCTTCTACACGAAGGGCTTTGACGGGCGCATCGACAATCCGAGCGCGGGCTGGAAAGGCCGCGGACTATGGGTCTCCGAAGGCGACCGTACACCGTTCTGGAAAGTCGGCGGCACGGACAAGCCGATCGTCGTGCACTTCCAGGTTCGACCGAACCCACTCGCAAAGTAAGTCTCAAGCCGGGACCGCTAAACGCGGTCCCGGCTCTTCTTGCTGATATTCTCATTTATAAGAGTATCGCTCTCGTCTCGCCAAACAATCTCGACTCTCAGCCGATAATTGATCGCAATTACGAAACGTTTTTGCTAACGATTAAAGTCCTTGCATTGACGTTTTGATCGGCGCACGCTGCGCACCTCTAAGGGTTCGCATGAGCTCCCCTTCAATCAACATCCGTTGCGACTCTACGATATCGATACGTGCGAACGCGACGCCCGCGTGGTGCCGCATCGCCGTGGCCGTGCTTGCAGCAATGGGTGCGACGACGCTCGCAGCGCAAACGCCGACCGGCAATGCAGGCAAAACGTTACGCGCACAGCACACCGATCAAGCCATCACGCTCGACGGCATCCTCGACGAGGCTGCGTGGATCAATGCGCCGACCGTCGACGACTTCTATCAAATCCTGCCCGTCGAATTCTCCGAGCCGACCGAGAAGACCCAGGTGCGTCTGCTCTACGACGAGGATGCGCTCTACATCGCAGCGAAAATGTGGGACGACCAGCCCGACGCGATTACCGCGAACGTGTTGCGCCAAGGCGATCAGTCCTCGACCGACGACGACTTCACGATCATTTTGGATCCGTTCAACGACCGGCGCAGCGGTTATCGCTTTCAGATCAATCCGAACGGCGTGCGCCGCGAAGGTCTCTATCAGAACACGTCGCAGATTCAGTGGGAGTGGCAAGGTATCTGGCAGGCTGAGACGATGCGCGACACCGACGGCTGGATCGCCGAGATCCGCATACCGTTGAAGACACTGTCGTTCGATCCCGCGAGCGATACGTGGGGCATCAACTTCAGCCGCCGAGTTGCGCGCTTTGACGAGCAAAGCGGCTGGGTGTCGCGCAACCAGTCGCAAAATCCGTCGATTGCGGGAGAGATCGTCGGACTCACAGGCCTTAGGCAGGGCATGGGACTCGACGTCGTGCCATCGGTCACGGTCAACGAGCAGAAGATGTTCACAACGAGCGAGACGGACTCGGGTCTCGAGCCCTCGCTCGACATCTATTACAAGGTGACGCCAGGACTGAATGCTGCACTAACGCTCAACACGGACTTCTCGGCAACCGAGGTCGACGACCGGCAAGTCAATCTCACGCGCTTCGGTCTGTTCTTTCCCGAAAAACGCGACTTCTTCCTGCAGGACTCCGATATCTTCGAGTTCGGCGGCATCAGCAGCCAGACGAGCGGCGGCGGGCGCTCGCCGTTCGAGAAGCCGCTGTCGGAGAACGCCCGGCCCTACTTCTCACGCAAGATCGGTCTGTCGTCCACGGGGCAGCCCGTCGACCTCGATGCGGGCGCGCGCTTGAGCGGGCGCATCGGCAGCTGGAACCTCGGCACCCAGGCGATCCATCAGGCCGCCGCCGGCAGCGTCGAGGCGAGCGACCTCTTCGTCGGCCGCGCGACGCTCAACGTGCTGCAAGAATCACAGGTCGGATTTGTCGTGACCGACGGCGATCCGCGGACGAACCTCGACAACAGCGTCATCGGCGCCGACTTTCGTTACGTCAACAGCCGCCTCTCGAGCGGCCGCGTGATCGAGGCCGACGCCTGGTTCCAGCAATCCGATACCGAGGGCGTGACGGCCGACGACACGGCCTGGGGTGCACGCATCCGCGCGCCGAACAATACAGGCTTCAAGGGCGAGATCGGGATCAAGGAGATTGGCGCGAACTTCAATCCCGCGCTCGGCTACATCAATCGCACCGATATTCGTCATTTGACGGGCGAGACCGGCTACACCGTGCGCCTGCGCGACCGCTACGTGCGCTCCGTCTACAGCAACGTCACGGTCGAGCGCGTCGAGCTCCTGGACGGCGGCCTGCAGAGCCAGAGCATCAACCTGCGCACCGACGTTCGCAACAATCTAAACGACAAGGTCGTTCCGACGTTCACAATCCAAAAGGAAGGTGTCGTCGTGCCGTTCGAGATCTCCGACGGTATTTTCATTCCGGCCGGTGACTATTCGTTCAACTCGTTGCGCGTGCATCTCGATACGAGCGAGCACCGCAAAGTCAACACGAAGGTCACGATCGGCACGGGCGATTTTTACACCGGCACGAAGACCGACACGAGCGTCTTCCTCGAGTGGACGCCGAACCGCAACCTCCGCACGAGCATCAGCCATTCGATCAACGACGTGAGCTTGCCCGAGGGCGACTTCACGTTGCGCCTAACCCAGATCGGCTTCGACTACGTGTTCTCGTCGACGTTATCGTGGGTCAACATCATTCAGTACGACAACGACTCCGAGCTCATGGGTCTCAACAGCCGCCTGCACTGGATCCCGCAGGCCGGTCGCGAGATGTTCCTCGTCTTCAACCACAACGTGCAAGACTTCGATCGCGACAACCGATTCCACTCGCAGTTCGCAGATCTGTCGTTCAAGTTCAACTACACGTTCCGGTTCTAGCGGCCGCGGATCGATCGGATCGGGGCGCTACCCCTGTGTCTCCACGCTTGACCTATACTCTGTGCAACGCGTCGACGACGTGCGCGCAGCCAACAGTTTGTGGATGAGGGATAGAACATCATGAAAACAGTAGCCTGCAAAAGTCAGTGGGTATCGGGGAGTCTCGCGGCGATCACGCTCTGCTTGAGCGCCGATGTCGGGGTGCTCGCACAGGAGCCGGTCATCGACGACTCGCCGCTGAGACTGCCGGGGCACCGCTACGATCTCCCTGCGACGCTCGTCACTGCCGAGCAAATCGAGGCACACAAGCAAAGCATGGTCGCCGTCGAGGAGACCGACGTTGCGATCACGATGGTGGACTCGGGTGGCGGCTCAGACAGCCATCAAATCGGCATCAGCATGGTCATCCGCTACGACGGCCAGTCGAACCAGTACTACGCGATTCACGACGACGTCGCCGAGGTTTATTACGTGCTCGAGGGCCGCGGGCGCATGAAGCTCGGCGGCACGATCACCGACTGGGAGCGGCGGCCGATCAGCATCGAGAACGGCCAGGGCAGCCGCGGCACGACGGCCGTCGGCGCCCAAGACATCACGATCAAGCAGGGCGATATGCTGATCATCCCGGCCGGCACACCGCACAAGTGGGATTTCGCCGAAGAGTTCACGTCCTATGTCGTCGTGCGCATGGACCCGAACGGTGTCGCGCCGCTGTTGGCC
>JAHEEN010000087.1 GCA_024640685.1 Rhodospirillaceae bacterium | reverse complement strand
GGCGTTGACCGAGTTGACGCGTGCGTTTGCGGCTTTTGCCGACGAAGGTACCGGTGCTAACTTCGACTGGGATCGCGCCGAGGAGATCGCTTCGAGCCCGCGCGGGATTCCGGTCTTTCTGGCGGCGAATCAGTCTGTCGTCGACAGCCTGCAGGCGGACGTTGCGTCGTCCGATCCGTTGACAGTTGCGCCTTAGCCCGGATTCAGTCCGGGTCACATACGTCCCGTTTGCGCAAAAAAAAGCCGCTGGCCATGCGAGGCCAGCGGCATTGATAGGGTATCTCGTGAGGCTTGATTACTTCTGTTGAGCGGCCTCGAACATGCGATCGACTCTCTCGTTGGTCGCATCGCAGCAGGCTTGGGCAGCATTGGCAGCCGATAGCGCCTGATTTGCAGTGCTCTGAGCACCGGAAGCCATCTGACGGGCTTCGCTCGCTTGACGTTGAGCATCAGCCGCCGCGCTATTCGCGCTCTCTGCGATACTACGGACCGCGTCGAGCTCTTCTTGAGTAACTTGTGCCGCGCATCCGACCGTCAGTACGAGAACGGCACACAGAGCGCTGAGCTGAAATTTCTTGGTCATTGAGTTTCCCCTGACTGAGTGACAAAAACCGGTGCAATTATTTCCTAAACTAAAAGACACTGCAATGAAGAACGCCTTTGATGCCGGCAAATTTTAGACGTCCATCACAATAAACGCATGTCGTTGTGCACGCACATTCGCGGTGACCGATGTCGGTGAACGGCGACAACCGACTTCTCTGTGTCGGCGCATCGGTCAGCTCGCTACGCGACTGAACTCGAAATCATGCTTGATCTTCGCATCGGGCTGTATATAGTATCAGTTACTGCTTATATATACAGGTTTGCGCCTCATGCAAGATTTAACCCCGAAGCAACAGAAAATTCTATTTTTAATTCAAAGAGTTATTAGGGATACAGGGATGCCGCCCACGCGTGCGGAGATCGCGCGGGAGAGTGGATTTCGCTCCGTCAACGCAGCCGAGGAGCATTTGCGGGCGCTGGAGCGCAAGGGCGCCATCGAGCTTTTGCCCGGCACCTCTCGAGGCATTCGTCTTAAGGATGCGTTACGAGAGCAGCTCGGGTTGCCGTTAGTCGGCAGAGTTGCCGCCGGAAATCCGATTCTCGCGCAAGAGCATATCGAGGGTCATTACGAAATCGATCCGACGCTGTTTGCCTCGACGCCGCATTTTCTGCTGCGCGTGCACGGCATGAGCATGCGCGATGCGGGCATATTGGATGGCGATTTAGTCGCGGTGCACCGTTCGCCTGAGGTTCGCAACCGGCAAATCGTCGTCGCTCGTTTGGAGGATGAGGTGACGGTCAAGCGTTATCGGCAAGAAGGCCACATGGTATGGCTGCTGCCGGATAACCCGGAGTTCGACCCGATATCCGTCGATCTGCGCGAGCAAGCAATGACGATCGAGGGTGTTGTTGTAGGTGTCGTTCGAGACAACATGCAGGCCTAGCAGGTTGAAAAACTCTCAGACGGCATATTGAGGTAGCAGATCGAACGCGGCACACAGCACACACGAACGGGAATGCCGTGAGCACGAAAACATCAATCGAGCATCCTCAGATATGGCAAGGTTTTGATAGCGGCACGGCGAGACCGACTCATATCACTGGGTTCAAAGATCTCGACGCGTATTTACCGGGAGGTGGCTGGCCGGCTGCGGCGTTGATGGAGATCATCGTAGAGCGCCATGGCATTGGTGAGTTGAGCTTATTGATGCCGGCAATGGCTCGATTGTCTGCGGCAAGCGCGCTTGAGCAGGCGGGTCGTTGGATATTTTGGATATCGCCACCATTCATCCCTTATGCGCCGGCTTTGGCTCGTCACGGCGTTGATCTCAATCGGGTTTTGCTCGTGCATGCGCCGATGGCCCGATCTGCGAGCCTATGGGCCATGGAGCAGGCGTTGCGTGCTCAATCCTGTGTCGCGGTGTTGGCATGGTCACGGCACGCCGATGACGCTGGACTGCGACGTTTGCAGCTGGCAGCGGAGCAATCGCATTGTTGGACAGTGTTGTTTCGCCCAGCCGAAGCATTGATGCAGCGCTCGCCAGCCGCACTGAGAATCAAGCTTGCAAAAACTGCGACAGGCACTCGGGTTGAGATCTTGAAATGCCGTGGTGCTCGTCCCGGTATTGTCGATATTCGTCACGATGACATTGGAAATGCCGAGCATTGAGCAACAGTGTCTCAGTCGCTTGGAATACCAACTCTTTTCTCGGGAGACGCGCAGTCGCCGCGGTCGCAGGCACATGCGCCTGATCGTCCGAACAAGGTATGGATTGCGATTTATTTTCCGAGGCTCTCGCTCGAGGCGATAGGCACAAAAAATAGCGACCAAGCCGCTGTCGTCACCGAGACCCGCGGTGGCCAAGTCTATGTCATTGCGGTTAACGATGCGTCGGTTGCCATAGGGATTCAGCCAGGCATGAAGCTGAGTGCCGCTTTTGGCCTCAGTGCCTCGTTGGCTGCGCTGGAGCGGCGCCTCGATGCGGAGCGATCGAGGTTGGAAGAGCTGGCAGTTGCCGTAAATCGCTTTACACCGATCGTCAGTTTGGAGTTTCCGGCGGCGTTGCTTCTGGAGGTCAGCGGTAGCCTCAAACTGTTCGATGGCATCGCGGTAATCAAGGAGCGGCTCCGGGTTTTATTGCAAGCGCATCGCATGACGTTCCAAATGTGTGCAGCGCCAACGGCTTTGGCGGCACTATGGATGGCGCGTTGCGGAAAGAGCGATGTCTCTGCCGAGCGAACGCTGATCGGTCAACTCGCCGAAGTGCCTTTGAGCGCGACGCAATGGCCGCATAAAACCCGAGTGCTGTTGAAAAACATGGGAGTGCGAACGCTTGGGGACTGCATGCGGTTGCCCCGGGACGGATTCGCGCGCCGGATCGGGCGTGCCTATTTGCAGGAGCTCGATTGGGCTCGTGGCGGTCGCGATCTTCGATCGGTATTCGAGCCGGCGGTCTCCCTTGCCGTGAAGATCGAGCTCGATAACGAAACCGATAGCCTGTCGTTGCTAGTGCGGATGGGTAGAAAGCTCGTGGACCGCTTGCTCGAGGATTTGCGGCTGCGTCAGTTGCGAGTATCGAGTTTCGACTGCATTTTTCGCCACATCGGCCACGTGGACACAGTGGAGTGCATTCGGTTCTCAGAGCCTACTAGACAGAAAGAGAGGTTTGTCGGGCTGCTGGAAGATCGTTTCGAAAGATTGCAGCTCGTCGCGCCTGTTATCGCATTGACTCTGCAGGCCGATTCGACCGAGCCCGATATAGCGCGTCCAGGCAGTTTGTTTGTTGCTAACAATAGTGTCGACCCGGAATCGGCCGAGCGCAGCTTGGTCGAGCGTTTGCAGTCACGTTTCGGTGTCGAGAATCTGTATCGCATGGATTGTGTCGACGAGCATAGACCGGAGGCCGCATGGATGAAGTCGACAGGGTTTCTCGAGCGCCGACGCCAACCACCATTGCGAATGGAATCGTTACCGCCTCGGCCATTATGGCTATTGCAGGTACCGCAGCGTTTGCAGGTGACAGCGGACAATGTGCCTTGTTATGGAGGCGGGCAACCTTTATCCGTTGACCGTGATCCTGAGCGGATAGAAAACGGTTGGTGGGGTGATGGCGAAGTATTGAGGGATTACTACCGGGCGGCGAGCGTTCATGGCGAGCGGCTGTGGATTTTTCAAGAGCACCGTTCGAGTAGGCACTGGTATTTGCACGGGCTCTTCGGTTGATTCCTTAATCAATGAGTAACCGGGTGGTATCGGAGTCGCGTTTTGGCGTCTCGCGCTAAACGCGTAGGCGGTTGCGTGCAGTATGCGGAGCTGCACTGCCTGAGTAACTTTACGTTTCTTCGCGGCGCATCGCACCCTGAAGAGCTGGTCACGAGGGCGGCACAGCTCGATTACACCGCGCTGGCGCTGACCGATGAGTGCACTTTAGCTGGCATCGTGCGCGGGCACCTAGCGGCCAAGGATTTGCCGCTCAAATACATCGTCGGCGCTGAATGCATCGTTGCCGAGGGTATTAGAATCGTCGTGCTCGCTGCGAGCCGTGCATCGTATGGGGCTTTGTCGGCATTCATTAGTCGTGCGCGCCGGACCGCACCCAAGGGGCGCTATGCGCTCGACAGAAGCGATTTGGAGCATTACCTGCACGCGACCGATAGCTTGATTCTGTGGCTACCGGACGAGCAGCCGTCATCGGCTGACGGTCGCTGGCTCAAGGAGCGGTTTCACGGCAGGCTGTGGCTCGCTGCCGAGCTTTTCCGCAACGGCCGCGATCGCCTGTTGTTCGGGCGTTGGTCCGATATCGCCAAGTCGCTCGGCCTGCCGATGCTCGCGAGCGGTGACGTGCATATGCATATTCGTCAGCGGCAGCGCTTACAAGATGCGTTGACGGCCATCCGCGCCGGTAAACCACTCGACAGTTTAGGCACGGCGCTTTATCCGAACGGAGAGCGGTTTTTGCGGCCATTGCCGGATCTCGAGCAAATCTATCCGGCATCGCTGCTGCGTGAGACCTTGGTCGTCGCCGAGAGAACGGAGTTTTCCCTCGACGAGCTGCGATACGAGTACCCACGCGAGCTCGTGCCCGACGGTGAGACGCCGACGAGCCATCTGCGATCTCTGGTCCGAGACGGTATACGGTGGCGATGGCCGAGCGGCGTGCCGGCACATGTCGATGCGCTGCTGGAGCATGAGTTGGCACTGATTGCAGAGCTTCGATATGAGCCTTATTTTTTAACCGTTCACGACATCGTGCAGTTTGCGCGCTCACGCGACATCTTGTGTCAAGGCAGAGGCTCGGCAGCCAATTCGGCCGTTTGCTATTGCCTCGGTATCACCGAGGTCGACCCGGCACGCATGGACATGCTCGTCGAGCGTTTCATCTCCAAAGAGCGGGATGAGCCGCCCGATATCGACGTCGATTTCGAGCACGATCGACGCGAGGAGGTCATTCAATACATCTATAGAAAGTACACCAGAGAGCGCGCTGCATTGGCAGCGACCGTTGTTCGCTATCGGGTGCGTAGCGCGATGCGCGACTTGGGAAAGGCGTTGGGCTTGGACGAGGCCCGAGTTGCGGTGCTGGCGCGATCGGTGCAATGGTCGGAGCGATTGCGTATCGATGCGGATCGAGTCGAACAGACGGACATCGATCCGCTCAGCCCGAAAGTACAGCTGCTATTGGACCTTACAACGGATCTCGTCGGATTTCCGCGTCACTTATCGCAGCACGTAGGCGGATTCGTGATTTCCGAAGGGGCGTTGACGCGGCTCGTGCCGATCGAAAATGCAGCGATGGCCGAGCGTAGCGTCATCCAATGGGATAAGGACGATCTCGAGGCGCTTGGGCTATTGAAGGTCGATGTGCTCGGGCTCGGCATGCTGAGCGCGATTCACCGGAGCTTCGAGCTGATGTCGAGCTTCTACGGTAGGCCAATGAGCATGTCCGACGTGCCTGCCGAGGATCGGCGTGTCTACGACATGATTTGCCGGGCCGATACGATGGGCGTGTTCCAGATCGAATCGCGCGCGCAGATGGCGATGTTACCGCGGTTACGGCCTCGGAGTTACTACGATCTCGTCATCGAGGTGGCGATTATCCGTCCCGGACCGATTCAGGGCGACATGGTGCACCCGTATCTTCGGCGTCGCAGCGGGGAGGAGGCCGTGACTTATCCGAGTGACGAGGTCGAGCAGGTCTTGAAGCGCACGTTGGGCGTGCCGATCTTTCAGGAGCAAGTCATGAAGCTGGCCGTTGTCGCAGCCGGCTTTACGCCTGGCGAGGCCGATCGGCTGCGTCGAGCGATGGCGGCATGGCGCCGGCGCGGCGGGCTCGAGCATTTCGAGCAAAAGCTCATCGATGGCATGCGCGATCGCGGTTACTCCGGCGAGTTCGCGCAGCGCATATACAAGCAGATTCGCGGCTTTGGGGAGTACGGTTTCCCGGAATCCCACGCTGCAAGCTTTGCGCTGCTGGTCTACGTGTCGGCCTGGCTGAAATGCCATGAGCCGGCCGTATTCTGCTGCGCTTTGTTGAATAGCCAGCCGATGGGCTTCTATGCGCCGGCCCAGTTGATTCGATCGGCCAAAGCGCATGGTGTCGATGTCCGTGACGTCGACGTCAACGCCAGCGACTGGGATTCGACGTTGGAGGCCGATGATCGTGGCATGCCCGCCGTGCGATTGGGGTTACGCACGATCAAGCGTCTGTCGGAGGCCGGTGTGAGGCGCTTGGTCGCTGCTCGCATCGAAAGGGGTCGCTTCGATAGTGTCGAGATCATCGCGCAATGCGCATCCTTGAATGCCGGCGATCTGAATGCGCTTGCCGCGAGCGGAGCGCTGCGAGCAATCACATCGAACAGGCATCATGCTGTTTGGAACGTCGCCGGCGTCGATAGGCAGGCAGGATTGCTGCAAGAGTCCCGCATTGCCGAAGCCGTGCCGTTGCTGCGGACGCCGACCGAGGGAGAGTCGATTGCTGCGGACTACCGCCATAAAGGATTGAGCTTGGGGCGCCATCCATTGGCTTTGTTACGGTCAAAATTTGCGCCGATGGGCATGATGACGATCCAGGACGTCGTCGATCTCGCGCCGGGTCAAATGGCCTGTACGATGGGATTGGTCATCACACGACAGCGGCCATCGAGTGCAGCCGGTGTCGTGTTTGTGACGATCGAGGACGAGACCGGCTATTTGAACCTGATCGTCTGGGAGCGTGTCGCGGTTCGCCAGCGTGCAGTGTTATTGGGGGCTGCCTTATTGGGCGTTAAGGGTGTCGTGCAGAGGGAAGGTCAGGTCTTGCACGTCATCGCCGAGGAATTGTTCGACTATGGGCAATGGCTCGGCTCGTTGCCCGTCAAGTCGAGGGACTTTCATTAGGCTCAGCCGACCGCGCCCGTTGTCTGAAGCGCTTGCCGCGGGCCGGAAACGGATCAACTAGACGATGTAGTCGTCGAAATCCTCTAGATCCAGGCGTGCTTTGCGGCTCTCCATGAGCTCCTCGAGCCGCTGGCGAGCGATACTGCCGTTGTCGCCTGCGTGCTTGGGTCCGGCTTCTTCCTCGAGGCTCTGCAGCAGCTCCTCGACGTTGATCTCTACGGACGGGTCACCGACGTTGTCGGTAACGGGTTCGTCGTCAGACTCGACGGCGGTTCCCGTATTTTCGGTATCCTCGTCCTCTAACGGCTCATCATCGAAAACATCCGTCTGCGGGACTGACATGATCGGCCTCCGAGCTATGCGGCGTTAGCCGCTGCAATTGTTACAGTCATCGTCACTTCGACTCGTCATAATCTGCCAGGTCGATTTCGCGTTTATAAACGCAAGACTGAACCTTGGCAATAATTTTTTTCACGGGCTGTGACCCACAACACATAGTGGAAAATTTCCGAAAGAGACGTGGAGTTAAGTGCGGGCCGCACCAGGGGTCGACGGCCGGCCGGTGTTTCGCTTAAGCGATCAGTTGGTTCAGCTGGAAGATCGGTAGCAGGATCGCCATGACGATCGTCAGCACGATCAGGCCCATGATGACGATCATGGCCGGTTCGAGTATCGACAGCATCATGCTCAGCAAGCTGTCCATCTCGTTTTCTTGATGGCTAGCTGCACGCTCCAACATGCTGTCGAGTTTGCCAGATGCTTCGCCGCTCGAGATCAGATGAATGCTCATCGGCGGAAACAGGCTAGATCGCGCGAGAGAAGCGCCGATGGCCGCCCCCTCGCGGACTCGGACTGTCGCTTCCTCGATGGCCTCGCGCATCGGTATGTTCGTGACGACCGTGCCGCTGATTCGCAACGCCTCGAGCACGGGAACGCCACTGGAGCTCAAGATACTCAGCGTGCGCGTAAATCGCGCCGTATTCAGACCTCGGGCGACCTTGCCGATGATCGGGAGTCCGAGAATCGAGCGGTGCAAGCGACGCCGCGGTCCGGCCTCACGGAAGAAACGCGTGAATCCGATGACGCCCACCACCGCACCGACGAGCAATAGCCACCACCAGTTTTGCAGAAATGTCGACAAAGCTATGAGGCCGCGCGTCAATGCCGGCAGTGTCTGACCGGTTGTCTCGAACACGCCGACGACCTTGGGTACCACGAAAACCAGCATTAAAACGATGATCGCCGTGGCTAACAGCGTCAGCACGATCGGGTAGATCAGCGCGTGCGAGACCTTCTGCCGCAGCGAATGGCGCGACTCGGTATATTCCGCGAGCCGTTCTAGCACGGTATCGAGCTGGCCGGCCTGCTCGCCGGCCGCTATCGTCGCTCGGTAGACGACCGGGAACGAGCCCGGAAACGCCTCGAGGCCGGCCGCGAGCGTGTGACCTTCCATGACCTTTGCGCGCACGCCGAGCAGCGTGCTCTTCATGCGCGGGCGCTCGGTTTGCTCGCTGACGGCCTGCAGCGCCTCCTCGAGCGGCAGGCCTGCGCGCGACAGTGTCGCGAGCTGGCGGGTCATCAGTGCGAGATCCAGCGCCGAAACGCCACGCGACAGCCAAGCGCGTCGATTCGTAGACCCTTTCTTGCCTGCGACCTCGGCGACCTTAACCGGGATCAGCGAGCGCTCGCGCAGCATGCCGCGAACTTGCCGCGCCGTGTCGCCTTCGAGTACGCCTTTTTGTTCTTTGCCGAGCGCGTCGACGGCTGTGTACTGATAGGCGCCCATCGCTGGGATCAGTCGCTGCGCGTGACCCGAAGGACTTCCTCGAGCGTCGTCGTGCCGTTGAGAACGCGAGCGATGCCGTCCTCGCGAATGCTCGGCCCGTGCTTGCGGGCATACGCTTCGAGCTCGTGCTCGCCGGCGCCGTCGTGAATCATTGTGCGCATGTGCTCGTTGATCATGATCAGCTCGTAGATGCCGGTGCGGCCCTCGTAGTCGCGCTCGCCACCGGCCGCACGGTACAGCGTCGGTGGCTGCGCTGGGTCGACGCCGAGGCACTTGCACTCGTACTCGGTTGCCGTGTACGGCACACGGGTCTCGGGGTTCAGCACGCGCACGAGCCGTTGAGCGAGAACGCCGATCAAGCTCGATGACAGCAAGAATGGCTCGACCCCCATGTCGCGTAGGCGCGTCACTGCGCCGACTGCGGTATTCGTATGCAGCGTCGACAGCACGAGGTGACCTGTGAGGCTTGCCTGAACGGCAATCTCCGCAGTCTCGAGATCGCGGATCTCGCCGACCATGACGACGTCGGGATCTTGCCGCAGGATCGCGCGCAAGCCGCGCGCGAACGTCATATCGACCTTCGTGTTGACTTGCGTCTGGCCTATACCGTCAAGGTGGTACTCGATAGGATCTTCGACGGTCAGGATGTTGCGCGTCAGATCGTTGATCCGCTCGAGCGCTGCGTAAAGCGTCGTCGTCTTGCCCGATCCGGTGGGCCCTGTGACGAGCAAGATGCCGTGCGGCTTGTGAATCAGCTCGTCGATGATTGTTTGATCGCGATCGGACATGCCGAGCCCGACGAGATCGAGGCGCCCGGCCTGCTTGTCGAGAAGGCGCAGCACGACGCGCTCACCGTGCCCGGACGGGATCGTCGAAACGCGCACGTCGACGGCGCGCCCGGCGATCCGCAGCGAGATGCGGCCATCCTGCGGCAGGCGCTTCTCGGCGATATCGAGCTTCGCCATGACCTTGATGCGCGATACGACGAGCGGGGCGACGGCGCGGCGGGACTGCAAGACTTCTTCTAAGACGCCGTCGATCCGGAACCGGACTGCGAGTCGGTTCTCGAATGGCTCGATATGGATGTCCGACGCTTGCTTCTTGACGGCTTCGGTCAGCACGGCATTGATCAAGCGAATGATCGGCGCCTCGTCGTCGCTTTCGAGCAAGTCGGAAGGCTCGGGCAGCTGTTGGGCGACCTCGAGCAAGTCGGTCTCCTCGTCGAGGCCTTCCATGACGGTCATCGCCGCACCGCTCTCGTAACTGAGCTGCAGTTTCGTGTCGAATGATTCTTGGTTGACCTTGACGAAGCGCACCGGCCCACCGAGGAAACGCCGGACCTCGGCGAGGCTGCTCAAAGTCGCCCCGTCCCGGTAGAGGACTTCGGTGCCATCGCCCTGCGATGCCTGTATGAGCACGCCGTGCCGTTTGGCGAACGCAAACGGCAGCCGCTTTTCCCGCGGCGCGGCTACGGGTCCGGCGAAACTGTCCTCAACGGCCATCCGTTGCCTCGTCTGACGACTCCGGCGCAGTCTGCGTGGCATCCTCGGGCAGTGGTGGCAGCAGGGGTCGTTCGGCATCGCGCATGAGCTGCACGGGCTCCTCGGCCTGATTGAGTTGTAGATCTCGAATGTAGTTGTACTTGGAATTTGTTTCGAAACTGGCCTGGATGCTGTCTCTAAGTATCGTGGGCCGAATGAATACCATCAGGTTGGTCTTGACGCGATCGGTTGTGCGCGCCCGGAAGAGCCAGCCGAGGCCCGGAATGCGGCCGAGAAACGGCACGCGCTGCTCGCTTTCCGTGAGCTGCTCGTCGATGAGTCCTCCGAGCACGAGAATTTGCTGGTCTTCGACGAATACCGAGGTCGTAATCGTACGATTGTTGAAGACGAGATCGGAGGCCAATGCGGATGCTGCTGCGGCGATGCTCGACTGCTCCTGCTCGATCGTGAGCTTGACGCCGCTGCCCTCGTTGATCTGCGGCGTGAGCGCGAGGCGGGTGCCGACATTTTGCCGGTTGATCGTCTGGAACGGGTTGACGACGCCCGCGTTGGCTCCCGTGCTCGTGAACTGACCGCTCACGACTGGGACCTCTTGCCCGACGTTGATCTCTGCCTCCTCGTTGTCGAGTGTGACGATCGACGGCGTCGCGATGATGTTGGTTGCGGCATCGGAACGCAGTGCCGTCAGCAGGGCCGCCCAGCTCGTTCCGTTGTCGCTAATGCGGCCGATTGCGAACGTAACACCGTCCGGGAGCACTGCCGGATTCGCACTCCCGTCTTGACCGCTGGCCGCGAGCTGCGCAATACCCGGCGTGGTCGAGCCAAAGTTCGTGATCCCGACGCCTTGGTCGGACTCCGCACCCTGCAGGGCCCACGTGATGCCGAGCTGCCCGGCGCTGTCGTCACGCACTTCGACGATGATGGCGTCGACCTTCACTTGGGCTCGCGGAATATCGAGCTTGTCGATGACGGCCAGAATATCCTGCAGCACCCGGCTCGGGGCATTGATGACAAGCGAGTTGGTGCCCACGTCGGCCCAAATCGTGATGGGTCCGGCTGCTTCGCCGCCCTCAGCACCAGCGGCAGCCGTGGCGCCGCCGAACTGCGTCTGCAGGCTCGTCGCGAGTTCCTCGGCGTCGGCGTAGTTGAGATACCGCACGCGCGTATCGCCACCCGTCTGGCTCGGACTATCGAGATGTGCGACGAGCGCCCGGTAGCGCAACCGATTGTTCATTGATCCGCTGACGAGCACGCTGTTCGTTCGGTCATCGGCCGCGATCTGCGCTGCCGGCGCGCCGCCGGCCGCCGCCGCCGCCTGGTTCAACGCCGTCAACATGCGTACGACTTCCGACGCCGATGCGTTTTCCAGCGGAATGACCTCGATCTCTTCCTCGCCGGCCTGATCCATGCGCGCCACGATGTTGATCATGCGCTGAATATTGCCCGCGCGATCGGCCATGATCAGCATGTTCGACGTCTGGTGGGCGGCGAGGTGAGCCGTCTGCGGCATCAGCGGCCGCAGAATCGGCACGAGCTGCGCGGCACCGATGTTCTCTAGCCTGATGGTCTGCGTGACGAATGCGTCGCCGTCGCCATTCCCGGGACCCGTCGGGTACGCCCGCGCGTTGGCTTCTTGGACGATCTTGACGACTCCGCCCGAGTCGATCGCCGCGTAACCATGGACCTGCAGCGTTGCAAGAAATGCTTCGTAGAACGCTTCCGGCGACATCGGCGAAAACGACAACAGCGTGACGTCAGCCTGAATGCGCGGGTCGACGAGGAAGTTTATTCCGGTGACCTCGCCGACGGCCTCGATGACCTGGCGGATGTCGGCGCCCCGATAGTTCGGCATGATTTGCGGACCGGCTTGTTGCGCGCGCGCCGGACCGTTGTGCCAGACGCCGAACACGAGGCCGACGGCAACTGGGAAAATCAGACGTTTGAGCATGACGGTTCTCTCTTGCTGCCGCTATTCGCGCATATCGGCTAGGCGCCCGCAGCGC
>JAHEEN010000287.1 GCA_024640685.1 Rhodospirillaceae bacterium | reverse complement strand
AACGTCCAGACGCGAAAGAGGCCCTGACCGCCACTTCCGGATGCAGCGCCGGCTTCGCTCGCCGTCAAGATGTCGGAGTCGCTCCAAAACGGCTCGGCATTGGGTCGCAGCGCGGCCTCGATACCGTTCGGCAGTAAGACGCTGCGCCCGAGAAACGCACCTTCGCGCCGCATCGACGCCTGTACCGCGACGCGGACCTGGTCGCCGACGTTGAAAACGTCTGCGGTCACGCCGTTGCGATCCAACGTATTCGCCGAGCTCCAGCCCTCGATGCGCCAGAGTTCCTCGACGCCGGCCTCATTCGTCACTTTGACAACCAGCGCCGGGTGTGGGTTACGCCACGCAACCTCGACGAGCTCGCCGCTGACGTCGAGAATCTCGTCGGAGAACTCGGCACGGGAGTGATGCGAGAATACGGCTGTCGGAGAGACCGCGATTGCCGTCATTCCAACGGTGCCGACCGTCATTGCCAGAGCTCGTATCGTTGCCATTGCGTGCTTCTCCGCAAATAGGTGCCGTATGACGCCCGATTCTAACTAATCCAGCGCGAGGTGACCTGCGTGCTACTCGAGCAGCTGAATATCCGTGCTTGTCCAAGAGTCCGGCGTCTCGATGCAGTCGTACGGCTTGATCGTTTCGCCCGGACGCCAGACCCAATGCGACGTCAACGTTATCGGGTCGGTGAACGTCGTGGGGTCCGTGATCGTGATTGCGTAGTCCAGGCGCGTTTGTTCGGCGTTGAGGCTGAATCGCTCCAGGAACTCGGCGTTGCGGCTCATCGGGATGCCGCGCCCGTCCAGTTGATCGGCATCGACAGCTATCGTCGTAACGATGAGATCGCCGTCTTCCCAGCGCCCCGTCGAGTTGCCGAGCGGTGACGAGGCCGAAGCCGCAGGCGCCGAATTCATATGAATGACCCGCACGCTGTCGAACTCCTCGATTCTGAGCTCCAGGCTATCGCCGGCCTCTACGAACTCGATGGGCCAGAAGCTGCCCATCAGAGCCGGCATCGCCTTGGGCGTGCAACCGGTGTCGATGTCGGTGACCGCGTCCCAGGCGGCCATTGCGGCCTGGCCTTGGGTCGTCAGTGGATAGCTGTCCAGCCAGAACGGCGGCCTATCGTCGCCGGCGAGGCCCGGCCGCGTCCAGACACGAAAGATGCCGTCGGCCGAGGCCTCTGCTGCGCGCACCGCGTCCTCGGCGAATCCTTGTAGCGCCCGTTCGACGGTCTTGTCGGTCCAGCGGGGCGCGCGGCCGGTGTGCAGCAATACCTCGCGGCCGTCGGGCAGCAGCACATGGCTCACTTCCATCGCATGCTCGGCGACCTTCGACGGCGGGCCTGCGACACGTACGTGTGTGCCGGCCGCTAGGATGTCGCGGGTAATCCCTTGGCGCTCTAGCAGGCTCGGCGGCGTCGTCTCGAGCTCCCACAACGCCCCGCCGAACTCAGGATCGGCCTGAATCCAATATCGGACATGGGGATGGCGCCATTGCACCCGCGTGATCTCACCGGCCAGCTCGACGGTCCGGCTCATATCGAAGAACGTTACCCGTGAATGGTGCGCGTTGGTCCACGATGGCACCACCAACACCAGACATAGAAGACCGGTCGCAATGATTCTCATATCGGACCCCCTTCGCCGCCGACTGGTCCTGGCCAGTCATCTTGTAGGTCCCGTAATAGTAACGCTAGACAGCAGCGACGTCCCGCCGGGCCCGGTGTGGCGTAGCGGCCGGGTGTCAGTTCAAGGCGTCGTGGACAATCTCGCCGCCGACGATCGTCATCAGCACGTCGATGTCCTTGATCTGTCCTTCGGGGACCGATAGCACATCGTCGGACAGCACGGCGAGATCCGCGAGTTTGTCGAGCTCGATAGAGCCGCGCTCGGCCTCATCGAACGTCAAGTATGCACCGTTGATCGTGAACGCCCGCAGCGCTTCTTCTCGGGAAATTTTTTGCTCCGGTCCGATGACATCGCCGGTGCTTGTGTCGATACGCGCGACGGCTGCCCAGAGCGCATACAGCGGCTGAATCGGTGTGTTGTCAGTGACGAGGACGAACGGGATGCCTTTGTCGATGTAGCTGCGCAGCGGGACGTACTCCTGCAACCGCTCGGCCGGCAAGTCCTGAGTCCGCGCCGCGCCATCGCGCCATAACCGCGTTGTGATGATCGTCGGGACGATGCCCAGCGACTTGATCAAATCCTGTTGTTCGTCCGTCGCGAAATCGACGTGCATCAACACGAATCGCCGGTCGGCTATCGGGATTGTCTCGCTCAGGCGCGCGAACGCGTCTAGGTATCGGCCGAGCTGATCGGCATCGCCTGTCACGCGGAGATTCGCTCGCGCCGCTGCCGTGACAAGCTCAGACAGCGTCGCTCGCGCCGGCGACAGGACCTGATCGACGCCGTAGCCGGCCCACCCGGGGTAGGGACGCTGCCGCTTGCGAATCTCCAACTGGGGTGACGTGCCGACCTCGGCGTAGATGCCGCTGAGCTTGAGCCACTCATCGCCGATGCCGGTACCGTTGGCCGCGATGCCCCATTCGGCCAGCAGCTCGTCAATCGGGGCGGTCGGCGCCGAGTCCCAGGCAGGGCTCAACGCGAGCGTGCTACGTACGGTCATCGTGCCTGCGTCCCATAGTTCCTTATAGGCGCGCAGCACGACCGACGATATCCCATGGCCTTCGTAGACGCTCGTCGTGCCGACGGCGTTGTAGCGGCGCATCGAGTCGCGCAGTGCAGCAACGCGTTGCTCATGCGTGAATCGCGGTGCGGCCGCCATCAGGCTGAACTCCATCGTCCCGGGCGGCCCCTGTTCGATAAAGACGCCGGTCGGCTCGCCGGTCTCGGTATCTTTGACGATCTCGAGTCCAGCGTGGGGCGGTTTGGTTTCGCGCGTGATGCCGGCGAGCTCGAGCGCGCGGCTGTTGGCGACTGAGACGATCGGCGGCTTGCCGCGCCACGAGTACCAGATGCCGCGGATATAAACCGGATTGTCCGGGGACACGCGATCGAGATCCCAACGGTTCGGATAGCGGGCCTCGGAGAGCGACTCTGGACCGAAGTCGTAGTACGGGTAATCGCCGAGCGGCATCGTCACGACCCATTCGCCCGGACCTTTTGCGGCTACTTCGCGTTCGACGATTCGCAGCACGTCGTTGATCGAACGGACCCCGGCTAGCGACGGCTGTATAAATTTCAGTCCCTCGCGATCCATATGCGCGTGCCCGTCGATGAAGCCAGGCACGACGGTACGCCCGCCAAGATTAATAACGTCGGTGTTGTCGCCCGCGAGCCCGCTGATCTCTTCCGTTGTTCCGACACCGACGAGCCGGTCGCCATGAATCGCGACGGCTTCGACGATTGCGAACGCGCTATCGACCGTGACGACGTTACCGTTGGTCAAAATCAGATCTGGCTCGATATCGATCGAGGCGGCGCCTGCGATGCTGCAGAGGCAGTGGCTCA
>JAHEEN010000086.1 GCA_024640685.1 Rhodospirillaceae bacterium | reverse complement strand
TGGTTCTCGTACGCCGCGAGGCGATTGCGCAAGAAGATCATACGCTCGCGGGAGTCGGTCGCATATTCACTGTCGGGAAAGCGGCGCAGCAACTCCTGGAAGACCTCAAAGGCCTGCATCGTGTCACGCGGCGGGCGCGCGGTCATGTCGACGTTAAAAACGCGCTCGAGCCAGTTCGGCGATTGATCGAAATGCGCAAGTCCGCGCATGTAAAGCGCGTAGTCGACTCGCGGATGGGTCGGGTTCTCGCGCTCGAACGCCTCGGCCGCATCGATCGCCGCCTCGCGCTCGCGGTTGCGATAAAACGCGTAAATCATGTCGAGCTGTGCTTGCCGGGTAACGTTGGCGAACGGAAAGCGTGCTTGCAGCGCTTGGAAGTACAATAGCGCATCGCGAAAATCGCCCGCCTCCATTGCACTGGTGCCGGCGGCGTAGATGGCCTCCGGACCCTCGCCGGGCATGAAGGCGATGCGTCGGTCGCTCGCGCAGCCGGCTAGAATGGCGCCCGTCGCGAGCGCTAAGATCAGCGGTTTCGATAGATGATTCATGTCGCCGAAGTCCTCGTACTCCCTGCGTCTCACGCGGCCCTCGTATCCGCGTAGGCCGCGTACGTTATTGGGCTTCGAGTATAGCGAAAAGTTTCGTCGGGCTCGGAGATGACTGACATGGACCGCATCGTCAAAGAGGCGCCGATACCGCCGGAGCTCGCAGGTCAGCGCTTTGATCAGGCGGCAGCACAGGTCTTCGACGAGTACTCACGCAGCCGGTTGAAGTCGTGGATCGACAGCGGCCAGCTGACGCTCGCAGGTGCCCAGGCTGCTGCGAAGACGCGAGTCGGCGGTGGCGAGGTCCTGCGGCTGGATGCCGAGATCGAGGCCGCCGTTGCGCTTGCGCCCGAGCCGATCGAGCTCTCGATCGCCTACGAGGATGAGGTGCTGCTGGTCGTCGACAAGCCCGCCGGACTCGTTGTGCATCCGGGCGCCGGAAATCCATCGGGTACGCTGCAAAATGCACTGCTCGCATTCGATGCAAGGCTGGCCGTGTTACCCCGCGCCGGCATCGTGCATCGACTCGATAAGGACACGACGGGACTCCTGCTCGTTGCGCGCACGCTCGAGGCCCATCAGCGTCTGGTCGCGCAGCTCGAGCGGCGCGAGATTCACCGCCGCTACGAGGCCATCTGCCAAGGTGTCATGACCGGCGGCGGCACCGTGGATGCGCCGATCGGGCGACACCCGCGCGACCGCACGCGAATGAGCATCTCGTCGCGCGGCCGCGCTGCCGTGACGCACTATCGCGTGATCCGCCGTTTCCGCGCCCATACGCACATAGGCCTCGAGCTCGAGACTGGCCGTACCCATCAGATTCGCGTCCACATGGCACACATTCGTCATCCGCTGCTCGGCGATCCGGCGTACGGCGGCCGTCCAAGGCTGCCGAAGGAGCCGCAGCCGGAGCTCGTCACGGCGCTGCAGTCCTTCAAGCGCCAAGCGCTGCATGCGCGCGGGCTTAAGTTCGCGCATCCGTTGCATCAGGAGTCCGTCGGCGTCGAGGCCGAGCTGCCGTCGGACATGTGCGCGATGCTCGAGATGCTCGCGCGCGATGCCAGGATCGACGGGGGCTAGCGATGATTGAGCCCGATTGGCCTGCGCCGCCTGGTGTTGCCGCGTTCTCGACCGATCGCGACGGCGGCACGAGCAGGGGGCCGTACGCGAGCCTCAATCTCGGCGCTCATGTCGGTGACGATCCCGCATGCGTTGCCGCCAACCGCGCGGCGCTGACAGCCACACTCGACCTGCCGAGCGAGCCTGCGTGGCTGGATCAAGTTCACGGTGCGCGCGTCATCGACGTCGACGAGGAGCCGCCCGGGGCCGCGGATGCTGCAGTCACATCGACGCCCGGGCGCGTGCTGGCGGTGCTGACCGCGGACTGCCTACCGGTTCTGCTGGCGAGCATCGATGGCGCGAGAGTCGGCGTCGCGCACGCGGGTTGGCGCGGGCTCGCAGCCGGCGTGCTGCCGGCTGCGGTTGCGCGCATGGGGCTCGCGCCGCAGCGATTGCTCGCTTGGCTCGGCCCGGCGATCGGTCCGGCCAGCTATGAGGTCGGCGCCGAGGTCTACGATGCGTTCGTGGGCGGTAACCCGGCCGCTGAGCGCTGCTTTGCAGCAGGTCGGGCCGGTCACTGGCAGGCCGATCTGTACGGCCTCGCGCGGCTCGCATTGGCTGCGGCCGGCGTCGAGGCCGTATTCGGCGGCGGCTTCTGCACGTTTACCGATTCAGCGCGCTTTTTCTCGCATCGCCGTGCCGCGCCGTGCGGTCGTATGGCCACGCTGATCTGGCGAGTACCTTGAACTGTGGCCTAGAAAACCCCATCTAGAACCTATCTCGGGATTACGGAAGGCTGGTATCGCGGCTCCGTGGTGCACTCGAGGTGGCCATTAGATTCGAGATCACGCCAGAGGACGCACGACGATGCGGATGGACAAGCTCACGAGCAAATTTCAACTGGCCGTTGCCGACGCGCAATCGCTAGCAGTCGGGCGCGACCACGCGTTCATCGAGCCGGTGCACGTGATGGCGGCGTTGCTCGAGCAGGATGGCGGCGGTGCGACGGGACTGTTGACGAAAGTCGGCGTCAACATGCGCAAGCTGCGCTCGGATCTCGGTGACGCGCTCGATCGGCTACCGACCGTCGAAGGTGCGTCCGAAGGCGAGGTTCACGTCTCCAACGAGCTGTCCAAGCTCTTCAATGTAACCGACAAGCTCGCGCAAAAGCGCGGTGACAGCTACGTATCGAGCGAGCTGTTCATACTCGCAGCGCTTGCTACCGGCAGCGATCTCGGCCGATTGCTAGAGGCGGCGGGCGCAGTCAAAGGCGCCGTCGAGCAGGCCGTCGACGAGCTGCGCGGCGGCGCCCAGGTCGACGATCCGAATGCCGAGGACACCCGCCAGGCGCTCGACAAATACACGATCGATCTGACGGACCGAGCCGAGCAGGGCAAGCTCGACCCGGTCATCGGCCGTGACGACGAGATCCGCCGCACCGTCCAAGTGCTGCAGCGGCGCACGAAGAACAACCCTGTTCTTATCGGCGAGCCTGGTGTCGGCAAGACGGCAATCGTCGAAGGGCTCGCGCAGCGCATCGTCAACGGCGAGGTTCCCGAGGGCTTGAAATCCAAGCGCATCCTGGCGCTCGATCTCGGTGCGCTGATCGCCGGCGCTAAATTTCGCGGTGAGTTCGAGGAACGGCTTAAAGCGTTGTTGAACGAGCTCGCGAAGCAAGAAGGACAGGTCATCCTGTTCGTCGACGAGCTGCATACGATGGTTGGCGCCGGCAAGGCCGAGGGCGCGATGGACGCCGGCAACATGTTGAAGCCCGCGCTTGCCCGCGGCGAGCTGCACTGTGTCGGTGCGACGACGCTCGACGAGTACCGCAAGTATGTCGAGAAGGACGCGGCGCTCGAGCGACGCTTTCAGAAGGTGCTCGTCGATGAGCCGAGCGTCGAGGATACGATCGCGATCCTACGCGGGCTCAAAGAGCGCTACGAGGTGCATCACGGCGTGACGATCACCGATCCGGCGATCGTCGCTGCGGCGATGCTGTCGCACCGCTACATCAGCGACCGCCAATTACCCGACAAGGCGATCGATCTCGTCGACGAGGCTGCCTCGCGCATCCGGATGGAGATCGACTCCAAGCCCGAGGAAATGGATCGCCTCGAGCGGCGCTTGATTCAGCTGAAGATCGAGCGTGAGGCATTGAAAAAGGAGTCGGACGACGCCTCGAAGCGACGGCTGGACGATCTGGAGGCCGAAATCGACAAGCTCGAGCGCGAGTTCGCGGATCTCGAGGAAGTCTGGAAGGCCGAAAAGGCGGCGATGCAGGGTGCAACACACCTCAAGGAGGAGCTCGAGCGCGCCAAGGTCGAACTCGAGCAGGCGACGCGGGCCAGCGATCACGCGCGCGCGTCCGAGCTGCAGTACGGGCGCATCCCGGAGCTCGAACGAGAGCTCGAGCACGCTGTCGAGAGCGAGAGCAAGGACTACCAGCTCGTGCGCAACCGCGTCACCGATGAGGAGGTCGCCGAGATCGTCTCGAAATGGACGGGTATCCCGGTGTCCAAGATGCTCGAGAGCGAGAAAGAGAAGCTGCTCAAGATGGAGGAGTTTCTCGAGCAGCGCGTCGTCGGCCAGGGCGAGGCGCTAGAGACTGTTTCAAACGCGATTCGTCGCTCGCGGGCGGGCCTCGCCGATCCGAACCGGCCGAACGGCTCGTTCCTATTCCTGGGGCCCACCGGCGTCGGCAAGACCGAGCTTACCAAAGCATTGGCCGCGTTCCTGTTCGATACCGACGAGGCGATGGTCCGCATCGACATGTCCGAGTTCATGGAGAAGCACTCGGTCGCGCGCCTGATCGGCGCACCGCCTGGTTACGTTGGCTACGAGGAGGGTGGCTATCTGACCGAAGCCGTGCGCCGCAAGCCGTACTCGGTCGTCCTGCTCGACGAGGTCGAGAAGGCACACCCGGATGTGTTCAACGTGCTGCTGCAAGTGCTCGAGGACGGCCGGCTCACGGACGGCCACGGCCGCACCGTCGACTTTCGCAACACCGTCGTGATCATGACGTCGAATCTAGGTAGCCAGCGCATTCAGGAGCTCGCCGGCGAGGAGAATTACGCGCAAATGAAGGCCGCCGTCATGGAGGTCGTGACAGAGCACTTTCGGCCGGAGTTCGTCAATCGTATTGATGACGTCGTCGTCTTTCATCCGCTCGATGCCGCACACCTTCGCAAGATCGTTGCAATTCAGCTTGGTTTTCTGCGGGCGCGACTGGCGGACCGCGACATTGCGCTCAAGCTCGACGAGGCGGCGTTGGATCGTCTCGCCGAGGCGGGCTTCGACCCGGTTTACGGCGCGCGGCCACTGAAGCGCGCGATCCAGCAGCAGCTCGAGAACCCATTGGCGCAGCGCATACTGGCCGGGGAATTTGGGCCCGGAGACGTGATCGATGTGACGGTTGGCGCCGATGGCCTGGAATTCGGCAAGGGGGACGCCGCTGCGGCGGCCTGATCGGGTCGCTGAGGTCCGCGCCCTTGAAATGCAGCGCATCCGCTTCAAGAATACGCACGCCGTAGAGATTTCGCTCTTCGGATAGAGGGTTTGCCATGCCGATATACGAGTACCGCTGCGATGCCTGCGGCCACAAGCTCGAAGCGCTGCAGAAAATCAGCGACGCGCCGCTGATCGACTGCCCCGAGTGCAGTGCGGCCGATTTGCGCCGCTTGATCTCCAAGCCGAGCTTCAGGCTGAAGGGCAGCGGTTGGTATGAGACGGACTTCAAGTCCGACAAAGAGACGAAGCGTAACTTGGTTGCGGCGAAAGACGAGCCGTCGAAATCGAAGAAGGACGATAAACCGGCGAAAAGCGACGCCAAGTCCGCGGACTCCGGGCCGAAATCGTCGGACAAGAAGAAAGACTCCGGCAACGCGGCGGCCTGAGTTCCAACGCGGCATAGGCCGCCCCGCCGCGAGAACGTCGCAAACGATCGGATGCGGATGATGATGACCTCGAGAGCCACGTCGAGCCTGGTTACCGCTGCGGCTAGTGCGCTGTCATTCACGAGCCTCGCTGCGCGCGCGCACCACAGCCCGATCATTTTCGATATGGATAACGTCATCGTCATCGAGGGCGTCGTCACGCAGTTCGATTGGCGCAATCCGCATACCTATCTTTTCGTCGAGACGATCGATTCGGGCGAGACGACGGAGTGGCAGTTCGAGTCCGACTCGACGCCGATTCTGTCGCGTAACGGCTGGTCCGCAGGTTCGATCGTCCCCGGCGAGCGCGTACTCGTGCGCGCAAATCCCGACCGAAACGCCGAACGGGCCCACGCGCTGTTGATCTCGCTCGAGAGGAGCGACGGCAGTGTTCTGACGCCGACGGCCGGTGACCCGAATATGCCGGCAGCAATTCGAAGGACGACGCTCGCCGGTATCTGGGAACAAAGCTTCGAGAATTTCTTGGGCTTTCGCAGTGCCGGTCTCGAGGTCCGGACGACACCCGCGGGCGCTTCGGCCAGACAGTCCTACGACATTCGTACCGCTAACCCGGTTGCACGCTGTATTGCTTACCCGTCGCCAATGATTGTCGCCGTGCCCCAGCACCTGAACGAGATCACGATCGAGCCTGACAGGGTCGTCATCCACAACGAGTTCTTCGATGTCCGGCGTACCGTCTGGCTGGACGGCCGCGAGCATCCTGAGAACGGTGAGCGCACGAATCAGGGACACTCGATCGGCCGCTGGGACGGCGATACGCTCGTCGTCGATACACGGCTGTTCGCCGACAGCCGCTCGACGCTGCCAGGTACCGGCCTGCCGTCAGGGGCGCAAAAGCACGTCGTCGAGCGGTATGCGCTGAGCGACGACGGCACTCGGATCTCGATCGACATCCTACTCGAGGATCCGGAATATCTCGCTGAGCCTTTCGAGTACACGCTCGAGTGGCGCAGCTCCGGTTACTCGGAGTTGCTGACGTACGCGTGTGAGGCGAGTCAGGCCGCGCGATTCATGTACGAGCCGCAGCGGCCCTGATGCAAGCGGCAGATCCGCCTACCGGTGAGCCGGTTGCGCGTGTTCTAGGTAGTCCGTAACATCCGCCGTCTTTCGCGCTTGCCCCCAAATTCTATGCCGGCCCAGCTCGCTCCATAGGTATCCTCAATGCGCAGCCACTACTGCGGCGATGTCAAAGACGAAGCCATCGGCCAAGAGGTCACGGTCGCCGGCTGGGTGCACCGTCGGCGCGATCATGGCGGCGTGATCTTCGTCGACTTGCGCGATCGCGAGGGCTTGCTCCAAGTCGTATTCGATCCCGACTTCGAGGAAATTTTCACCGTCGCCGAGCGCATTCGCAGCGAGTACGTGCTCGAGATCACCGGGACCGTGCGGGAGCGCCCGGAAGGCACAATCAATCCGGACATGCCGACCGGGCGGGTTGAACTGCTGGCACGCGAGCTGACCGTGCTCAACGAGTCGAAGACACCGCCGTTTCATCACGATGAGCATGCGAGCGAGGAGCTAAGGCTGCGCTATCGCTATCTCGATCTGCGGCGCGAATCGATGCAGCGCAACCTGCGCCTACGCCACCGAGTTGCCCGGACGATCCGCCGCTATCTCGACGCCGCGGGCTTCATCGAGCTCGAGACGCCGATACTCGCGAAGACGACGCCAGAAGGTGCGCGCGACTATCTCGTGCCGAGTCGCACGCATCCAGGTGAGTTCTTTGCGCTGCCGCAGTCGCCGCAGCTGATGAAGCAGTTGCTGATGATGTCCGGCTTCGACCGCTACTACCAGATCGTCAAGTGTTTCCGCGACGAAGATCTGCGTGCCGACCGCCAGCCGGAGTTCACGCAGGTGGATATCGAGACGGCGTTTCTCGACGAGGACGCGATCACGGCGATCATGGAGGATTTGATTCGTACGACGTTCAGGGACGTGCTCGATGTCGCGCTGCCCGAGCCGTTTCCGAGAATGACGTACGCCGAGGCGATGGCACGTTACGGCAGCGACGCGCCCGACTTGCGCAACTCGCTCGAGCTCGTCGAGGTTGGCGATTTGTTCGCCGGTGTCGAGTTCAAGGTGTTCGCAGGACCCGCAAGCGATCCCGACAGCCGCGTCGCGGCATTGCGCTTGCCGGCCGGCGGAGAGCTGACGCGTAAGGAAATCGATGACTACACGGCGTTCGTTGGCCGCTACGGCGCGAAGGGTCTCGCGTATATCAAGGTCAACGACATCGGCGCGGGGGCCGATGGCCTGCAGTCGCCGATCTTGAAGTTTCTCCCCAATGACGCAGTCGCCGCGGTCCTCGAGCGCGTCGGTGCGCAGTCCGGCGACCTCGTATTCTTCGGCGCCGACAAAGCGCGCATCGTCAACGACAGTCTCGGTGCGCTGCGCGACAAGCTCGGCAGCGACCGCGGGTTCATCGAGCACGGTTGGCAACCGGTTTGGGTCGTCGACTTCCCGGTCTTCGAGAAAGATGCCGACGGCAGCTGGACGTCGGCGCACCATCCGTTCACGGCCCCGCAGGTCGACTCAGCCGTCGCGCTCAAGGCCGATCCGGGCGGCGTGCTTGCGCGCGCCTACGACATGGTGTTGAACGGCTCGGAAATCGGCGGCGGCTCGGTGCGTATCCATCGTCCCGACATGCAGTCGGCGGTTTTCGAGCTGTTGGGTATCGACGCCGAGGAAGCGCAAGCGAAGTTCGGTTTTCTGTTGACTGCGATGGACTATGGATGCCCGCCCCACGGCGGTATCGCCTTCGGTCTCGACCGCCTCGTGATGCTGATGGCCGGCGCCGAGACGATTCGCGATGTCATTGCGTTCCCAAAGACTCAGACGGCGAGCGATCTTTTGACCGGCGCGCCCAGCCCCGCCAACGCCGCCCAGCTCAAGGAAGTCGGTATCCGGCTGCGGACACCGCCACCGAAGTGACGTGACCGCACGACGGCGCTACAAGCGTCCCGAGTCCGTCCTCGTCGTCGTTCATACGATCGACCTTCTCTGTCTGATGCTCGAGCGCGTCGAGCCGGCGGGGTTCTGGCAATCCGTAACCGGTAGCCTGACGTGGGATGAGACGGTCGCCGATGCCGCGGCGCGCGAGCTGCGTGAGGAAACCGGGCTCGATCCAGCCGGCCTCGTCGACGCCGGCGTCGCGCGACGATTCCCGATTGCGCCGAGCTGGCGTCACCGCTACGCGCCCGACGCGACGGAGAACGTTGAGCACTGTTGGTACCTAAAGCTTCCAGCTCTGGCGTCGATTCGACTGAACCCGGTCGAGCATCGCCGCTTCGAGTGGCTTGCGCTGGACGCCGCGATCGAGCGGGCGAGCTCGTGGGCCAACCGCGAGGCGCTGGAGGCTTTGCGTACCGCGTAGTAACGCGGCGATAGTGCGCGCATGGCTAACGTCGTACTAGTTCACGGGCTCTGGATGCCGGGCGCCGAGCTTGCGCTGCTGCAGCACCGGCTCGCGGGCGCTGGCTACGAGCCTCTTAAATTTCGTTATGCGAGCGTCAGCGCCGATATCGACGCGAATGCCGATCGGCTTGCCGCATTCCTCACGACGCTCGATGCGCCTAGCGTTCATCTCGTCGGCCACAGCCTCGGTGCGCTGTTGATTCTGAAGTACATCGCGCGCCACGGCGCCGGGCGCGTTGACCGAATCGTCTGCTTAGGCCCGCCGTTCACTGGCACCGCAGCCGGCGACCGACTCGCGCGATTGCCCGGAGGCACACAGTTCATGGGGCGCGGCATCGCGCAGCTGCGCCGTGAAGCGCCGACCCGCGACTGGGACGGCCGCCGCGAGCTCGGCATCATCGCCGGCAGCCTCGGGTTTGGCATGGGCCGCGTACTCGGTGGCCTGCCGACGCCGAGCGACGGCACAGTCGCCGTTGCAGAGACGCGGCTGGCCGGTGCGACCGATCACGTCGTGTTGCCGGTCACGCACTTCTCGATGCTGTGGTCGCGGCGCGTGGCCGAGCAGGTCGTCGCATTCCTTCGCGACGGCCGATTCTCGCACGCCGTAGCATGATCTCCGTCCAACGCGGGACAACCTTCGTCCGCAAGCACGCTGCTTCCTCCCGTCAGCGTTTTTTCGCTGCCTCGACGAGCTCGTACAGCACGGCGAGCGCGTCGCGCGGTGACAGCGCATCGACGTCGAGGGATTCGAGGCGCTCGCGCAGCTCGTGGGCAGCGTTGTCGTCTGGCGCCGCCACTAGCGGTAGTTCTGCTTGGGGCCCTGCATCGCGCAGCGTCTCTAGCTCGCGCTCGAGCTGTCCGAGGTAGGCTCGCGCTGCATCGACCGTCTGCTGCGGCACGCCTGCGAGTCGCGCGACGTGCAGGCCGTAGCTCTGATTGGCCGGGCCGTCTTTAACGCTGTGCAGAAAGATCAGCTCGTTGCCGTGCTCGGTCGCATCGAGATGCACGTTGGCCGTGGCCGGCAGCTCGTCGGCGAGACTGGTCAACTCGAAGTAGTGGGTCGCAAACAATGTGAACGCGCGTGACTCGGTCGCGATGTTGCGCGCGGCTGCCCATGCGAGCGACAAGCCGTCGAACGTGCTCGTGCCGCGGCCGATCTCGTCCATCAGCACCAGGCTCTCGGGCGTTGCATTGTTCAGAATGTTTGCTGTCTCGGTCATCTCGACCATGAACGTCGAGCGGCCGCCCGTCAGATCGTCGCCGGCACCGATGCGCGTGAAAATACGATCGATTGGGCCGATCGTCGCGCTGCTCGCCGGCACGAAGCTGCCGACGTGGGCCAGTAGCGCGATCAACGCGGTTTGGCGCATGTACGTCGATTTGCCGCCCATGTTCGGACCCGTGATCACGAGGAGGCGACGCTCGTCGCTCAGTCTCAGATCGTTCGGGACGAACGGCGTCGTTAGCGCCTGCTCGACACCGATGTGGCGGCCGGCCGTATAGCGAATCTGTGGGGTGTCGGCGAGCTCGGGTCTGACCAAGTCGAGTGTCGTTGCGCGCTCGGCGAAATTCGCGAGCACGTCGATCTCTGCTATCGCCGCCGCCGTTCGCTGCAGCACGTCGAGCGTCTCATTGAGTGTTTCGATCAGTGCCTCGTAGAGCTGTTTCTCCCGCGCGAGTGCGCGCTCTCGGGCGCCGAGCACTTTGTCCTCGAACGCTTTGAGCTCGGGGACGATGTAACGCTCGGCGCCCTTCAGCGTTTGGCGGCGCACGTATTCGGCGGGTGCCGATTTTGCCTGGCTGCGGGAGATCTCGATGTAGTAGCCGTGCACGCGGTTGTAGCCGAGCTTGAGGCTCGAAAGCCCGGTACGCTCTCGCTCGCGTGCCTCGAGCTCGTCGACAAAACGGTTCGCGTCGTCGCTGATCGAGCGCAGCTCGTCGAGCTCGGCGTCGTGACCTTGTGCGATGACCCCGCCGTCACGCAGCTGCACCGGCGGCTCGGCGACCAGCGCTCGCTCGAGCAATGCGGCTTCGGCCGCGTGCGGTGCGATGTTGCTCGCGAGCTCATCGAGTCGCTCGTCGCCGAAGGCGCTGACTGGCGTGCGGATAGCCCCAAGGGTCGCCAGCGCATCGCGCAAGCGCGTCAGGTCGCGCGGCTTGGCGGACCGCAATGCGACGCGTGCGAGTATCCGCTCGAGATCGCCGACCGCAGCTAGCGATGCGCGCAGCGACTGCAGCTGCGTACCGTTGCCGAGCGCAGCTACGGCGCTCTGGCGGCCGACGAGCACGGCGCGGTCGCGCAGTGGACGATTGAGCCAGCCGCGCAGCAAGCGGCTGCCCATCGGTGTCGCGCAGCGATCCATGAGGCCTGCGAGCGTGAACTCCTCGCGCCGGCCGAGACTCGTGTCGATCTCGAGATTGCGACGCGTCACGGCATCGAGGATCAGGCTCTCATCGCGCCGTTGCCGCGACAAGCCGCGAATGTGCGGGACGGCGGCACGCTGCGTGTCTCTGACGAACTGCAGCAACGCGCCAGCGGCGCCGATCGCGGTCGGGATGTCTGCGACGTCGAAGCCCTCGAGATCTCGAGTCTCGAACTGCCGGCACAGCGACTCGGCCGCGGTCGTCACATCGAAATGCCACGGCGCGCGTTCGCGCAACGGTGCGGTATCGGGTAGCCACTCGGGATAGGCGCCGTCCTCGGCAACGAGTATCTCGGCAGGCTTCAGGCGCTCGAGCTCGGCAAGCAGCGCATCGGCGTCGTCGACGCCCATGACCCAGAACCGGCCACTGGCGAGCTCGAGCCAAGCGAGACCGAACGCCTCGTCGGTTGCGCTGATTGCAGCGATAAAGCTCGAGTGATTGGAGTCGAGCAATGCCTCGTCGGTCAGCGTCCCGGGCGTGATCACGCGCACGACTTCGCGCGCTACCGGTCCCTTGCTCGTCCGCGGGTCGCCGATTTGCTCGCAGATCGCCACGGACTCGCCGAGCTTGACGAGGCGCGCAAGATAGCCATCGACGGAGTGCGCCGGAACGCCAGCCATCGGCACCGGCTGCCCGGCTGACTCGCCGCGGCTCGTCAATGTGATGTCTATCAGCTTGGCCGCGCGCCGTGCATCGTCGTAGAAGAGCTCGTAAAAGTCGCCCATGCGATAGAGCAACAGGGCGTCGGCATGCTGCGCTTTGAGGCTCAGGTACTGCCGCATCATCGGCGTGTGCGCGTCGGTCACGTGGATTCGTTCAATCGTCGGTTGAGCGGTCGGGTTATTGTAAGCGACGCTAGCGGCGCGCCGATCTCGGCGGATGCGCAGGTTA
>JAHEEN010000085.1 GCA_024640685.1 Rhodospirillaceae bacterium | reverse complement strand
TCAGTTCAGCGGGAAGCGCGCGATCCGGTCCTCGTTGCTGCCGACCCAGATCTCTTCGCCGACGCGGGTCGCCGCGCTCGCGCGCTGCATCGAAGCCGCACCGTCGACACTGCCGAGCACGGTCACGGCCAACGTATCGGGATCGACCTCGACGGCGGCCCAACCACCATCGGGCGGCGTGCCACCGGCACTCAATAGCATTCCGTAGCCGTCCCAGTGGATGTTGTCGGGCCGCATCGGGACTGACACGGACTGCTTGCCGATAGGCGTGACGCTCCGGTCGAACCGCACGATCTCGTTCGTGCCGCTTGCGGCCACGTAGAGATAACGCTGGTCGGGGGAGACGTCGATGCCGTTCGGCAACGACAGATCGGTGCCGGCGATCGCCTGCACGCGGCCACCCGGATGCCACTCGAACAAGCGGCCGGTGATCTCACCCGGGCGAACGTCGGCGTTGTTGACGTCCGAGTCGCGCATGCGCGTCGCGACGAAGCCGCCGTCGTCGAGGCGGATCACGGCATTGTGGTAACCGTCCTGCGCGAGCATCACGCAGCCGGTCCACGTCAACGAAGGCGAGGCGCCGCTCAGGTCGAGATCGTAGATTTCGATCGCCTCGCGCTCACCGTGGCTCGTCGTGTAGAGCGTGAACTCTCGCGCTGCGGTCGGGGTCACGCTGATGCCGTGCACGTCGAACGACTCGGTATTGAGTGGGCCCGGACAACCCGGATAGGCACTCGTATCGTGCTGCTGGCTGAAGGCCGCCGTATGAATCAGTTCCGACGACTCGCCGGTCGCAGGATCGATCAGGTACATATGCCCCGGCGCACGATGCCCACCGGCGAGCGCGAGACCCGTCGACTCGAGGTTCACGACGTCCTCCGGCACGACGAAACCGCACAAATAGGTTACGCCCTGCTCGGCGCTGCAATCGGGCGAATCGTTCTGCGCATGCACGGGCGAGACGACGACGGAGAAACCAACGACGACACCCACCGCGAGCGCGCCGACAGACAATATCTTGCTCATCTTCATGGTACCGGTTACCTACTTTTCAACTTATTCACGGTACCGGTTACCTACAATTCAACTTATCGTCGGGACGCGCCGGGTAGCGGAAGCATCCGTCCGTGTATAAGTTGAATTGTGGGTAACCGGTACCATCCAATTCATGGCTCCACCGTCGCTGCAAGCTCGGCTGCCGCCGGCGACGTGCCGGACCCAGGCGCGACACAGCCACCGAGCAGCGCCGCCGATGCGCAGATCCCGGTCACGATGACTAGCGTTGTCGTTCTCTCCCCCATCGTGGGCCGCCTCTGAAGTGGCCTTTGCCGATTCTACGCAGAACGGACCGCCCAAGTCCCGCTCCCGACCACGCTCACTCCGGCACGAAACGCCGCGTGACCGACGGATCGCAATCGAAACGTGACATCTGCATTTGCGGCGCGTAGACGAGTTCACGCTCATGGACCATCGAGCCGACAATGAACTCGGGATCCTCGAGCTCCAACTGCACAGTCATCCGTTTGCCTCCTTCGAGCAATCGATAGCGTTCGATGACGTGCTTCTGCGCGCCCGACGGCACACCCATCTGATACGGTGAGCGGTGATCAGCGAAATTTGACGTGCGGATTGCGCCACGCAAACTCCATAACCGTGCCTTCGATCGTAACGACCGAGCGCATGTCGAGACCGGCATAGCTGTGATGGCCGAGCGCCGGCGCCGCAATCGAGGCGAACGCCACGAGACCAGTCAGGTGCCTCACAATCCTGCTCCTCAGTGTCTCCGACGGCCGCAGCTGCGATGGCCCGGTGCTTGTCGTGATACGCCAGTATATCGCCGCAAAATGAGACCTTCCGGCTCGCGGCGGGTAGAATGACGAAAACAGAACCCGACGGGGGAATCGACATGGGGATCACGAAACAACTTTCGCTCGCGCTGGCCTGTGGGCTTGCGATCGGTGCCGCGCACGCGCAGCAAATCGATGTCGATACGGACTGGGCCTATGCTGTCCGATCGCAGCCGGCGGACGGTCCCGAGCACTCGCTGCCGGGCACCAACGAGTCGTATACGCGCGCCGAGATCAGCGACATCTATGGCCCCGTGGACTGGTTCCCGGACTCGCATCCGACGATGCCGGACATCGTTGCGAACGGTCGCTTCCCTAAAGTCTGGGCTTGCGCGCTGTGCCATTACCCGAATGGCAAGGGCCGCCCCGAGAATGCGCCGATCCAGGGCTTGCCCAAAGAATATTTCATGCAGCAGCTCTACGACTTCCGTGAAGGTCGCCGCGCGAGCGCGCAGCAGCGCAAATTCAACACGAATACGATGATTACGATCGCGCTCGGCATGACGGACGAGGAGATCGAGCAAGCGGCTGAGTACTACAGCTCGATGCCATGGACGCCGTGGATTCGGGTCGTCGAGACCGAGGAGGTACCGAAGAGCCGCACGATCCTCGGCATGTACGTGCCGCTGGAGGGTGACGCGGCCGGCATGGAGCCAATTGGAAACCGCATAATCGAGATGCCCGAGGACGTCGAGCGCGTCGAGGAGCTGCGCGATCCGCGCTTGGGCTTCGTCGCCTACGTCCCAGTCGGCTCGGTCGCGAAAGGCGAAGAGCTCGCAACGACGGGCGGCGGCAAGACTGTGCAATGCAACGTCTGCCACGGCCAGGATCTAATGGGTCTCGGCCTCGTGCCGGGCATTGCCGATCGTTCGCCGAGCTACATCATGCGCCAGCTCTACGACTTCCAAACGGGCGCGCGCAACGGCGCTGCTGGCGCTCTGATGCAGCCGGTCGTCACGAACCTGACCGTCGAGGACATGCTGAATATCTCGGCATACGTCGCGTCGCTATCGGTGCCGGAGTAACGCCGCCTCGAACCTCC
Source organism: Rhodospirillaceae bacterium (assembly GCA_024640685.1). Classification (GTDB taxonomy): domain Bacteria; phylum Pseudomonadota; class Gammaproteobacteria; order Steroidobacterales; family Rariloculaceae; genus JAHEEM01. Next base: position 9,471 of record JAHEEN010000085.1, on the reverse strand, counting down.
GACCCTAAGATACGGGAATTGTGCCCGCTGGCTACGCGCGGACGCCTGTCAGCGCCGGTAGCGGGTCGCAACCTCGGGATCGCAATCGATACCGAGCATCTCTAGATGCGGCGCGTAGTGGAGCGCGAGACTCGTCGTAAACGGCTCCGCGAGATATTCGGGATCCTCGAGGAACAGATCGATCGATATCGTGCGGCCGTCTTCTTCGAGCCGGTATCGCTCGATCGTGTGCTTCATCCCGCCCGATGGAATACCGATATTCGCGTAGGGTGAGCGGTGGTCGGCGAAGTGCTGCGTATCGACGACCAGCGTATCGCCCTCCCACCAGCCGATCGCGTGTCCCTGGACCGTGCGCTCAACGTTTTGCGGATGCTCTCTGAGGCCCATATGAACGATGCGCTCGGCGTTGTAGAACTCGCTCGTGATCGCCGTGACGTCGGCCCCTAACTCGATCCCAATCAGATAGAGCGTGCTCGCGACGACCCACGGAGTCGGCCAAGCGATGCATTCGGCTCCCGGATCGACCGAACCGTCGAACGTCTCCTTGCCGCTGCGGCCGAGCTCCGTCAGCGGATGAGCTCGCAACCCGTTGCTGAATACTCTCGACAACGACTGATCGGCCTGCCAGACACCCGACAGCGTCGTCGTGAACGCGTTGCGGTCGTAGGTAATCATCGAATCGCGAAAACGATTCAGCGACACGAGCTGTTCGCCCTCCGGTGTTTGAATCGAGAGCAACAAGCCGTGCGCCTTGCTCTGATCGCGATCGCGATTGACGCGTGCGGCGACGAGATCACCAGGCACAAACGAATCCCTGTTCCAGCCGCTGCGGATCATGACCGCGATGGCGTCGGTCTCGATCATCCATTCGGTACCGTCGTCCTCCTCGATGACGAGATAGACGTGCGGATTCGTCCAGTCGAACCGCGTAACGGTACCGTTGAGCGCATAGACGTTGCTGAGATCGAAAACGGCGTTGCTGTGATGGGCCGCGGCGGTCGACGCGGCGCCGAGGAACGAGCTTACCGCGAGAAGCAGGCTCAGCGGCCGGCCTACCGTCGACCTCGATCTCACCAGAGAACTCTTCTTATTCATTGTCAGCTCTCCGCTAGGGATTCCGTCTCGCATGCTTCGTCGAACTCGGCTTCGAGAATATAACACCTGAAGTGTCGACTGCTCGCCCGAGGCGCGACACAGCCTGTCGCAGCGCGCTCGAAATCGCTATTCTCTTGCCTGGCTGCGGCAACGACCGGAGGGCGCCGTGCGCAACTTTCGAACTATGAGCTTGTTCGCCGCCGTCTTCTTAACAGCGCAGCTCGCGGACGCACACCACAGCCCTGCAGCCTTCGATTTGGGTACAACCGTGACCGTAAGAGGCGAGGTCACGCGCTTCGACTGGAAGAATCCACACGTCTATATACAGATCGACGGCACGGACGAGACGGGCCGTGCCGGAGCGTGGCTCATCGAGGCCGACCCGACGCCGCTAATGACCCGCAGCGGCTGGACGGCATCGACGCTTGCCGTCGGTGACTCGGTGTCGCTGCGCATCAACCCCGACCGCGATCGCGACAACCGACATGGCCTGCTGCGGGCGCTGACGACAGCCGACGGCGTCACACTGACCCGGCGATCAGGGCGTACGTCGACGACGGCCCGCGCCACGAGCATCGCCGGCAAGTGGAACGCGCTCGCGCATTTCGGGCCGGCGATGGTCGACCAGGACACCGATCCGCCGCGCTCGTACACACCGGCCGCTCTCGCCGCACGGGAGCAGTTCGACCTTACACAGATCCCGACCGCGGAGTGTCTCGCCTATCCGACACCGATGATCACGGTGCTGCCGTATTTGAACGAGATCGAGATTCGCGATGACCGCGTGCTGATTCACAGCGAGTTTTTCGACGTCGTTCGCACCGTCTACACCGACGGCCGCGAGCATCCAGCCGATGGCGAGCGCACGATTCAAGGCCACTCGATCGGGCATTGGGAAGGCTCGACCCTCGTCGTCGACACTAGGGCCTATGCGGACTTTCGCTTGATGCACGGTTGGGGGATCCCCTCCGGCGCGCAAAAACACACGGTCGAGCGCTTTGCGCTTGCTGCCAATGGCACACAGCTTGCGATCGAGGTATTCGTCGAGGATCCGGAGTTCGTCGTGGCGCCGTATACGGTCACGACGATGTGGGACTACGCACCGGATGATCCGTTCGAGGCATCGCCGTGCGATCCGGAGAATGCCAGCCAGTTCACCCGCTAGGCCAGTGCCCTCGGTCGAATTGCTGCCGCTCTCGGGTCATACGAACGCCCGCCGAGACCGAGTTTTTGATACCTTTTAGGGTCTACCGCCCCGGAGGCTGAGTCATGAGTCTGGTCACGCTACGCGTCAACGGTCAGAGCCACGAAGTGGACATCGAGCCCGGTACGCCTTTGCTCTACGTGCTGCGCAACGATTTGAACCTGAGCGGCCCGCGTTTCGGCTGTGGCCTCGCGCAGTGCGGTGCGTGCACCGTCATTGTCGACGGCGTGGCGATACGCTCGTGCGTGACGCCGGCCGCATCGGTCAGCGGCGAAATCACGACGCTAGAAGGATTGTCGCGAGACGGTCAGCTCGACCCCGTGCAGCAAGCCTGGATCGCCGAGCAGGTGCCGCAGTGCGGCTACTGCCAGAACGGTCAGATCATGACCGCGCGGGCGCTGCTCGACAGCAACCCGAATCCTACTGACGCTGAGATCCGCGAGGGCATGCAGGGCGTGCTGTGCCGCTGCATGACGTACTACCGCATTCAAAAGGCGATCAAGCGCGCGTCCCGCGAGACCGCGGCGGCGTCGTTCCGCGACGGCGACACGCCGGCCAGCGAAGGAGCGAAAGCATGAGCGACAAGCTGATACTTCCGCGCGCCGTCGAGGCCGCGATCCGCAGCGTCAATCCGGCCACGACTCGGCGGGATTTCTTGAAATCCTCGGGCGCGCTCGTCCTCACGTTGAGCGCGGGCGCTGCCCCCGTAGGCAAGGCGCTCGCCCAAGCCGCAGCCGCAGGCCCGTACACCGACCCCGATTACCTCGAGCTCGACACATGGATCGTGATCCATCCGGACAATACGGCGACGTTTTACGTCGGCAAAACCGACGGCGGCCAGGGCACCGGCACGGCGTTCCGGCAGATGATGTGCGATGAGCTCGATATCGCCTATGACAACGCCAAGCTCGTCATGGGCACGACCGACATCACGCCCGACCAAGGCGGCTCGGGCGGCTCCGACGGCATCGAGCGCGACGGTTGGCCAATGCGCCGCACGGCTGCGGAAGCTCGCCGCGTGCTGCTCGAGCTTGCATCGGAACGACTCGACACACCGGTCACCGGTTTGACCGCACGGGATGCGACGATCTCGGTCACGGCCGACCCGTCGCGATCGGTGACCTATGCCGAGCTAATCGGCGGGCGGCGCTTCGATATTGCGCTCTCCGGCGACAACATCAATCAGACGACTGGCATTGCGAAGGTCAAGCCCGTGCAGGACCTGCGCGTCATCGGCCAGTCCATCCCGCGCTACGACATCCCCGGCAAGGTCGAAGGCACGAACAGCTGGGCCGTCGACGTCAAGCTGCCCGGCATGGTGCACGCGCGCAACGTCAAGCCGCCGATCGCAGGCGCAACGCTGCGCAGCATCGATGAGTCTTCCGTCAGCGACATGCCGGGCTTCGTCGCCGTCGTCAATCGCCGCAACTACGTCGCCGTCGTTTGCGAGCGCGAGGAGCAAGCGATCGACGCCGCACGGCAGCTCGTCGTCGACTGGACGCCGCCGGCCGAGGCACCGTTCCCGGCATCGGACGACTTGTTCGACTACATCCGCGACACAGCGCCGACATCGGTCAGCGACACCGACGATGCCGGCGATCCGGACACGGCGTTCGCGCGCGCCGCGCGCGTCGTCGAGGCCGAGTTCGAGGTGCCGTATCAGGGGCATACCGCGATCGGTCCTGCGCATGCGCTCGCCGACCCGTCCGACGGGCAGATGACGATCTACTCGAACGACATGAAGTCGTACGGTTTGCGCAATGGCGTCGCAGCGTTTCTCGACATGCCGCGCGATCGCGTCCGCGTCGTCTACATGGACGGCCCGCAGATGTATGGCCGCACGGCTGCCGATGACGTCGGCTTCGAGGCCGCATTCCTCGCGAAAGAGCTCGGCCGCCCAGTGCGCGTGCAGTGGATGCGCGACGAGGAAACTGCTTGGGACACCAAAGGTCCGGCGTACACGTTCAAGATGCGCGGCGCGATCGATGGCGACGGCCGGATGTCGGCGCTCGAGTACGACGCACGCGCAATCGACTACAACCACGTCAATTACAACGAGCCCGACACTGTGCTGATCGCGCAGCTGATGGGCATTCGCCGCGAGAACCCGGACCCGGGCGAAGCGAAAATTCCGCAGACGCAGTACGCGATCCCGAACCGCAAGATGGCCGCGAGCGTGATCAGCTTGCCGCTCGCGTGGGAGACACCGCTTAGAACCGGCAACCTGCGCGACCCCGATGGCCCGCAAGTCACATTCGCGTACGAGTCGTTCGTCGACGAGATGGCCGCTGCGGCCGGTGCCGATCCGGTGGAGTTTCGTCTCGACATGATCGAGCGCAGCGACGAGGACCCACGCTTGCGCCGTGCGCGCTCACTCGCAACGGTGCGCGCGGCGGCCGAGCACTACGGCTGGGACAGCCGGCCGTCGCCGAATCCTCGGATGCTCGAGGGCGGCGGTCCGATCGCGACCGGGCGCGGCATCGCGTTCACGCATCGCAACGGCACGGTCGTCGCGACGATCGCCGAAGTCGAGGTCAATCGCGAGACGGGCGGCATCTGGGTCAAGCGCTTGGTTTGCGCGCACGACTGCGGACTCGTCGTCAACCCGCTGGGTCTGACGCAAACCGTCGAGTGCGGCATGTTGCATGGGCTCAGCCGCGCACTCTGGGAAGAGGTGCAGTTCGACGCCGAAAAAGTCACGAGCGTCGACTGGGCGACGCACCCGAGCCTGCGGCATGCCGATACACCAGAGTCGGTCGAGGTCGTGATCGTCAACGGCGATCCGAATCCCGATCGACCGGACTTGCCGCATTACGGCGCCGGCGAGGCGAGTCACAAGCCGATGATCGCGGCCGTAGCGAACGCCGTGCACGACGCGACCGGCGTACGGTTGCGACGCGTGCCGTTTCGCCGCGAGCGCGTGCTCGAAGCGCTGCGCGCTTACAGCTAGAGGGGACTGTCGACGAATCGACCGGCGGTATCGACGTCGCAACGCACACGCACGAGCTCGAGATCCGGCCGGTACGCGAGTTGCAGCTCACCGGCCACCGGCTCGGCGAGAAACTCGGGGTCGTCGAGCTCGAAGCTGTACGTCATGCTCGTTCGATCCGGGTCGAGCTCGAAGCGCTCAATGACGTGCTTCTGCGATCCCGAGCGGATGCCGCGCGCAGCCCCGCTGTTGTTAGCGACGAAGTGCGTCGTGTCGACGACGAGGACGTCGCCGTCCCAGCGGCCGATCGAGTGCCCCTGATGCGTGACCTCGGCGCCGTCGTGGGAGTCGACGTTCATGCGCACAGTGCGATCGACGGTATCGTACTCGGTACGAATCATGACGACTTCGTCGCCTAGCTCGATCGAGTACACGCCGGTAAAAATCATCAGCCACGGCGCCGTTCGCTGTATGCACTGCAGCTGCGGGTTCATCGTTCTATCGTCGTAGGCCGCGAGACCCTCGGCGCCTGCGGCCGTCAACGACCACGAAAACGGCTCGCTGAACGATCGAATCCACGGCGTCACGGGCACTTCCCAATTGCCCGCGAGACTCTCCGCCGCTCCCACAGTTGCAGCGCGTGCCGGTAGCGCCGCTGTGCCGCCAGCATAGACGACGCCGTCCTTCTCGACCGACGTCATCAGCGCCATCGTCCGATTCGGATCGCGCGACGGCCGCGCAGTAACCGTGACCGCGTCGCCCGGCGCGAACGTGTCGCCGTCCCAGCCGAGCCGTCGCAGAATTGCCGTGACCTGGCCTTCAATCGGCCAAATGAACGTGCCACCGTCTTCGCCTTGCGCCTCGATGTACAGATACACGTGCGGGTTGGCCCAACGATACTCGGTGACGACACCTTCGATCGTGATCGTGCTCTGGCGATCGTAGATCGCCTGACTGTGGTGTGCCGCGACGGGCATCGCCAGTAGCAGCAACGCGGCTACCGCGACGGAACGAAGCACAGTGATCGAAGTGCGGTCGTCCTGCATGCCGGCTACTACTCGACTCGGTTCTCGACGAAACGCGGCTCGACGCCGAGCATCTTTATCAACCGTCCTCTGAAACCGTAGAGTCCAGCGGCCAGCGCGACGAACACGACGAGCCAACTGAGCTCGCCGAACACGAGCGCGTCGTAGAGATCGGACCAACGTAGATCGTACATCTGCCATGCCGTGTAGCGATCCGCCATCCAATGCCACGCCGTGTGACCGACGAGCAGCGAGATCACAATCGTGCCGATGCGCTCGCTGACGACATAGCGGAACAGTACATAGAGCGTTGGTATCAGCACGGCGAGGATTGCGAGCTGGCCGGCCTCGACACCGAGGTTGAATGCCAACAGCGACATGACGAGATGATCGCCGGCGAACTGCAGCGTGTTCTGCAACGCGAACGAGAATCCGAAGCCGTGCACTAGACCGAATGCGAACGCGACGGTCCACGCCGCGCCGTACTGAACGCCGATCGCGTTTTCGATCGCCAAGTACAGGATCGACAACGCGATCAACGTCTCGACGAGCGGTGGAAACGACAAGAAGCTAGGCGCGAATCCGAGCGCCGACGCCCCGAGCGTGATCGAGTGTGCGACCGTGAACGCCGTGACGGCTGCGACCAATGCACCGATGCGCTTGCGCAACGGCAGCACGAGACACAGTAAAAACAGCACGTGGTCGGTGCCGTCGGGAATGTGCAGAAAGCCCTGGCCGAAAAATCGCCCGGCCGCCTGGCTCGAGTTCGGGTCGAGCGGCAGCCGCTCGGTATTACCGACGGTCGCGTACGAGCGGATCGCGCCATCGGGCTGCACGTAGCGAATCAGATGGTTGACGCTTAAACCCAGCCGCGAGAACCGGCTCGTGATCGCGAACTCGGACTCGGCCGAACGAATCGGAGCCTCGATCAGCACGTCGAGCAGCGCCTGCTGCCAGACGAGCCCGGTGCTGTCGGCCATTGGCGCACTCTGCACGTGGGCGAGTGCCGTCTCGTAGGACTGGAACGAGCGGTCGGAAGGGATCGATGCGCGCGCGGCGACGACGCGCAGATCGGCAACGGCTGCGTCGTTCTCGTACAGCACGAGGTCGTTGAGAATCCAGAGGTTTGCGGCATCGAGCAGCGCCTGCTGCGCGCGCGGGACATCGAGATAGCCGGGACCGACGAGCGGGAAGCTGATGTCGCGCATCGCTTCGAGCGGCACGCGCATCAAGAGCCGCAGCCGGCCGTCGTCCGGGCGGATGATCGTGTGCACGGTCACGTCGTTCGGAATCTCGTGCGCGAAGCCGGCACGAGCGGCCGCGAGGCTCGCGGCGGCCGCGGCGAGCGTGAGCCACAGGCAGGCAGCTGAGCGGAAGCGTGCCAAGGGGTCGTGCTCCTGACGATCGAAGACTCGAGAACGTCCAGACTACCCCTTCGGCCTGCCGCTGGAAACTCCAAGTGGCTATACTGGACCGAGGCTGCGCGCCGCCGCAGAGCGGGGGGACCGACGGATGATGACGATAAATACGCTGCGACCGCTTGGACTGGATCAGCCATTCAGAGCGATAGGTATCGCCGTGCTCGGCGCGGCGCTGACCGCGTGCTCGAGCGATGGCACGGACGGCACTGCCGTCGCGGCCGACGACGAGCGCGTCGCGCCGATGTTCGAGGTCGACCCATTCTGGCCGAAACCGCTGCCGAACCACTGGATCATCGGCTCGGCGATCGGCGTGTCGGTCGACTCGCGCGACCACGTTTGGATCATCCACCGCCAGCAGTCACTGAACGAGCGCACCGAGATGAGCGCCGGGACGAACCCGCCGACGGCCGAGTGCTGCGTGCCGGCGCCGCCGGTGCTCGAGTTCGACCCCGAAGGCAACCTCGTCAGCTCCTGGGGCGGCCCGGGCGAGGGCTACGACTGGCCGAGCTCGAACCATGGCGTCACCGTCGACCATATGGACAACGTCTGGATCGGCGGCAACGGTCAGGCCGATGCGCACATCTTAAAATTCACGCGCTCCGGGCAGCTGTTGCTGCAGCTCGGCACGCCCGGCGCATCGAGCGGCAGCAACGACCCGGTGAACTTCGGCCGGGTCGCGGAGATCTCGTTCGACCCGAACGCCAACGAGGCGTACGTCGCCGACGGCTACGGCAACAAGCGCGTTGCCGTGCTCGACATGAACACCGGCGAGCTCAAACGCTATTGGGGCGCATACGGCAACCGGCCGGACGACACTAACTTGGGCCCGTACGATCCCGACGCGCCGCTCGCGCAGCAGTTCCGCAACCCCGTGCACTGCGCGGAGCCGTCGAACGACGGCTTGGTCTACGTTTGCGATCGGCAGAATGACCGCATCCAAGTATTCGAGACCGACGGCACGTTCGTCTCCGAGGTGCGCATCGCACCGCGCACGCTCGGTGACGGCTCGGTCTGGGATATCGCGTTTTCGAAAGATCCTGAGCAGACGTACATCTATCTGGCCGACGGCAAGAACGAGCGCGTCTACATCATCTTGCGAGAAACGATGGAGATTCTGACGACGTTCGGTGACGGTGGCCGCCAGCCGGGCCAGTTCTTCGCCGTGCACAGCATCGCGACGGACTCGCAGGGCAACATCTATACGACCGAGACGTACGAAGGCAAGCGCGTGCAGAAGTTCGTGTATCTCGGCATCGGCCCCGTGACCGCCGAGCACCAAGGCGTGCTTTGGCCTGAGAACTAAGAGGTACCGGTTACCAACAATTCAACTTATTCAGGGATTACGGTTGGTACCCGGCACCAACAATTCAACTTATTCGGGCGGGAGTTTCCTACGAAGTCGGGACACGCTCCGAGATATCGCGTTGTCGGAACGCCCAAACCGCACAGCGACCTCATGAAGTGACGAAATGCGCTCGCGCTGCGCTGCGGCAGCGATACATGCGCGAATTTCGCAGTTACGGCGCGTCCGCGCCGGTGATGCCAGTTCCGCTTCTGTAACACCGTAGCGCTCACAGTATTCGCCTACTAGCTCCGATAGCGTCCGTTGGCCTCTGGCGGTCAACACGGGCCCGTCCAATTTCTCTAGGAAATTGTCATCACCAATCACCCGCACGTCGTTCTCATTGCCGGCGAAAAACGCTTCTGGAACCTGTGAATCGCTTGCCATGAACGTAGCATAGGCTCGGCGCGCACGGCCCACCGTATTTCCGAAGCGCGACAGAACCCAGTCCAGCG
>JAHEEN010000286.1 GCA_024640685.1 Rhodospirillaceae bacterium | reverse complement strand
TTCGGCACATCGCTGTCGCAAACGGCTTGGCTGCCGGTGCTGCACTCGCTCGGCACGCGGACATGGAACGGCCGCATGCTCGTATCGGGCGCCGCCAGTCTGTTCGGCGCGGAAGGTCAACTGCAGGACGACGAGACACGGCAGCGCCTCGCAAGCTTTCTCGCCGGCTTCGTGAGCTTTATCGAAGGTTGATATAACAGCCGACTACGAAGTGAGCGCCCAACGCCCGCCCGAAGCGCTGGGCTCGCATCGTAACCGTGCTGCTATACTCGTCTGACATGAATTCGACGTATCGACATCGGCGGGTAAGTCTGCTCGGCTTCGTCTGGCTACTGCTGATGTCCACTTCTGCGTGGCCGCAGGCGGACGCTTTTTACGCCGGACGCACCGTCACCATATTAGTCGGCTCAGGCCCCGGCGGCATCACCGACATTTCCGCGCGCGAGATTGGACGCTTCCTCGAGCGACACATGCCCGGATCGCCGACCGTCATCGTCAAGAATATGCCCGGCGGCGGCAGCGTGACGATGACGAACTATCTGTATCGATCGGCGCCCAAAGATGGAACGGTACTCGGCTACGCGCTGCCGGCGATCATCACGGCGCAACTGCTCGAGCCACGCCGCGCGCGTTACGACGGACGCGAGGTGAACTGGATCGGCTCTGCGTTCAGGACAACGAATGTGTTGTCGGTCAACAGCACGGCGCCTGCGATGACGCTCGAAGAGGTCCGGCACGAGCCGATTGCAATCGGCGTGACCGGGCGAGGCTCGCCGATCTATCAGATGCCTGCTCTGGCGCGCTCGTTGCTGGGTCTGCAGCTCAACATCATTGCCGGCTACGACGGCGGCAACGAGATTACGCTTGCAATGGAACGCGGCGAGGTGCATGGCCAGGGTACGGCGCTCGAGTACTGGGCCATGTCACGCCCACAGTGGCTGGAGTCGGGCGAGCTGACGCACCTCGTCTACATCGGCGTCGGTAACTCGCCGTACCTCGCAAACGTGCCGCATATGCGAGAGCTCGTCACGACCGAAGACGACCGGCGACTCATCGAATTTTTCGAGACGAGCGCGACTTTCGGTTTTCCGCTGTTTGCACCGCCGTCGGTTCCGGAGGATCGCATCGCCGCGCTGCGGCAGGCCTTCGCTGCCGTCGTTGCCGATCAGGACTTCATCGACGCGGTCCGCTCGACGATGAAGATGGAGATCTCGCCGACGGTCGGCGAAGCGCTAGAGCAACTCGTCGTCGATGCAATCGACACGCCCGAGCCGATCGTGGCCAGAGCGCGAGCCGTGCTCGACGCGGATTGAGCCCACGAAGCTATTCGTAGTACGCGAGGCCACAGCCCGTGGCCCACGCCGGAATCGGCTCGTAGAACAAGACGTTTGCCTTGCGATCCGCATTGATGCCGGCGACCGTAACCCACGTTCGGATCTCGTGAGTGCCGAGACCGCGCTTCTCGATCTCCGCATCGGTGTAGCTCGTGAGGCCCGGCGCGTCGCCGTCCCGCAAGCGCTGTAGAAACTGCTCGTCGAACGCCGTGTCGATCTGGCCGTGCATGCGCTCGCCGGGCGCATGGCTCAAGCCTCCGGTCGCAACGACGGCCACTCGGCGCGGATCGTTCGCTAGCGCTTCCCCTATCACCGTGCCGAGCTCATAGCAGCGCGCAACCTGCGGAAGTGGATAGGTCATTGCATTGACGATCAACGGCACGAGCGGGCGCTCGCGATCCGGATCGAGGAAGCTCAGCGGCACCATACTGCCGTGATCGAGCTTGAGCTCGTGTGCGTAATTGAGCTCAAAGCCGGCCGCATAGCAGGCGTCGAGTAAGCGGCCCGCGAGCTCAGGCTCGCCCCTCGAGACCCCCCGCTCGATTTTGAGCCACGGCTCGACTGGGCCGAAGTAACTGTCTCCGATACCGAGCGTAAAAGCCGGCATGCAATCCAGAAAGAAGTTTGCGAAGTGCTCGGTCGTCACCAACAGGATGACCTCGGGATCGGCCGCGGCGAGCTGCTTGCGCAGCAAGCCGTAAGCGTCGTAGAAGCGCGCCTTCAGATCGGCCGGGGGTGCATCGGCCCATGCAGTGATGCCCGGGGTGTGACTGACCGAGCAGGCAAACGTAACAGGCATCGGCTACTCCCCTTCTCGAATGGCCGTTAGGTAATCCGGCTCGGAAACGCCGTGGATGATCGTGAACGGCCGCAGCAGCAGCGGATGCACGCCCATCTCGTAAAGCGCGTTGATCTTGAGCTCGGCAACCGCGAGCCGTTCGTCATCAGTCAATCCAAGCTCCTTCGCGTAAGCATCTTTGTTCTCGAAGAACCGCTCGCGCGCCTGCGCGTCTCGGTTGACGCTTTGGATCAGCTTCTGCACTCGATAGACGCTCATTCGATCATCCTCACTCAGCGATTGGCGGCGGCGACACGCCGAGTCCTTGCGCTGTTTCCATTAGCCGCAGCCATGTCTTTCTGGGAATCGGGATTCCGTCGCGACGGCGCACGGACTCGCGCAATTCCGGCTCGCCCGGGAGCAGCACCTCACCGCCGGGCTCTGCCGGCGGCAGACCTTTGATCGACTGCGCAAGCGCAACGATTTGCGCTTCGAAATCGGCCACACCCGAGAACGCTGCGATATCGATTGCAGCTGCGAGCCCATTCTGCGCGTGCCCCTTCTGCGACCCGGCCAACGCCGGCTCGAGCAACGGATTGTGTATCAGCACGCCGGTCAGGCATTCGAGCAGCAGCGATAGGCCAGACCCTTTCGGCCCACCGAGCGGCAGCGGAAAGGCGGCCTCGCTCGCATCGTTGGTCGGCGTCCCGTCAGCCGTCAACGCCACGATACCGGGCAGCGGCTCGCCCTTGGCGCGCGCAGCCCGGATCTTGCCGATCGGCAACGCGCTCGTCGACATGTCGAGCAGCAGCATGCCGTGCGGTCCGCCGGGAACCGCAATCGCGATCGGCGTCGTCGCGACACCGGCAGCGCGCGCACCGTGATAGGCCATGTTCGGCCGACTCGTCGCGACGGCGATGCCGATCATCTGGTCTCGCGCAGCCATCGCCGCATAGTAGCCGACGGCTCCCGAATGCGTCGTGTGACGTACGAGTGTCCAGCCGATTGCATGCGCGCGCGCACGCTCCATGGCGTCGTTCATTGCAAAGCTCATTGCCACGGCACCCGGCGCTTGCGCAGCCTCGACGACGCCGGCCGCACCGAGGTCGCTCGCAATCTCAGGCACAGCGTCGCCTCGCATCGCGCCGGAGCGAAGCCACTCGACGTACCGTGGAATCCGCATCACGCCATGGGAGTCGACGCCACGCAGATCGGCCCAGACGAGCACGTCCGCCTGGGTGCGCGCCGCCTGCGCCGAGAAGCCCGTCGCAACGAATACTTCGATGCAGAATTGCTCGAGATTCTCGACGCCAACTCGTATATCTTTCTGCGACATCGAACTGATCACCGACAGCTGGTCACACGGGATAGTAGCGAGCTAGCCAGTCCCTGAGCATCGCGCGCGCGCGAT
>JAHEEN010000285.1 GCA_024640685.1 Rhodospirillaceae bacterium | reverse complement strand
CCGACCTTCATGTCCCAGAGCTGGCGCATCATGTAGCTCGGCGAGCGTCCCGCGATACCCGGCACGTTGCCGAGGCCCATCAGGTCCTGGCCATGGCACACGCCGCACTGAATCGTTTTGCCGCCACCGGTCGTCACGAGATTCTGGCCGCTCGCTAGACTGCCGACCGGCACGTAGACGTTCCAGGCCGAACGCGGATTGCGTAGATAGTTGGCCTGATGCTCGTCGATCGGCGTCTCGACGATGCGGCCGTTCAGCGGCTCGGTAGGCTCATCACCAACCGTGATGAACATATTGCCTTCCTCGAGGTGCACCTCGGGGATCGTGTCAGTCTCGACAACGTTCATCCAATGCGTCCACGGGATCGCCGCAAAATACTCGGCCGCCTCGACCATCTCCTCCTCGCTCATCGCCGCGGCGAGATCGTTCATCGTCGGCGAGTTCGGCTTTCTATGGTCGGAGCTGTAGCGCAAGCCCGCGGCCATGTCTTTGAGCTGCTGAATCGTGTACTCGACGGGCTGCCCTGCCGGCGGTGCATTCTCGGGCCGCCCTTTGCCGTTCGGCAGGTGGCAACTACCGCAGCCGCGACCGCGCTCGGACATCAGGCTTGCCGGGCCGTGGCTAATGATATCCGGCATCGGCGGATGGTCACCGGGGAACCAGTCAATGACGTCGTGGCCGTCACGGACCTCGAATCTCGAGTAGCTTGCGCTACTGCCCTCGACGGTGTGCTTCTCCATCAACTCGGCTTCATCTTCGCCAGGCCGTATCTCGCGGATCGGATTGGTCTGAATCCGACGCTGATCGCTCGGCTTGGGCGCCGCGCTGAAAGCCCACGCCCAGATCGGCTCACCCTCGTAGATCTGTTGTGCCTGGACACCTGATAGGCCCCCGATAGTGAGGACGCAGGCGACACATGCGAGACGAATCTTATTTTTCACGTCAGTTCCCCCTGACTCGCTTTACCCGTAGCGGCCCGCTTGCGGCCACTTTAACCCGGTGACTATACCACCCCGAAAATCGGGGTCGAACTGCAATTTTCGCCCGGCGACCCGGCCGAACGGGGACGCCCCGCGCTAGTACCCCGGATCTCCGCAATTCCCTGTGGAATACAGCTGAAAACGCCTCCGATCGTCGATTTTCGGCCGAGATCCAAGGCCTGCGCCCCGCTCCCGACCGCGGCCGGCCCGCAGCCTGCAGACGAGTAGAATGGCCGAATCGACCCCAGGAGCTCACGTCCATGCCACAAGCCAGAACCACCGCCGCGATGCTGTTCCTGTGCCTGTCGATCGGGCTGGGCCCGGTTGCCTCGCAGCCGCCGGCCGACAAGCCCCATGTCACGATCGTCGCGACCGGCGGGACGATCGCCAACTCACCGGCCGGGCGCATGGGCGTCGACGCGTTCCTCGACCAGATCCCCGGCATCGGCGACGTCGCCGAGATCAGGATCCGCGACTATGAGCGGATCAACAGCTCGAACATGGCGGTGCAGAACTGGATCGAGCTCGCGCAGCTGATCGCCGACGAGCTTGCCGAGCGCCCCGAGACGCACGGCATCGTCGTGACCCATGGCTCGAACACCTCGGAGGAGACGGCTTACTTTCTCAATCTCGTACTCGACACCGACAAGCCGGTCGTCGTTGTAGGCGCACAACGGCAGCGGACGCTGTTGAGCGAGGACGGATCACGCAACCTCTACGATGCCGTGCGCGTCGCTGCCCACCCGGACGCCCGCGGTCATGGCGTGCTGCTCGTCGTCAACGAGATGATTCACGCAGCTAGAGACGTGACCAAAACGCTGAGCTATCGAACGGAGACCTGGAACTCCGGCGATCTCGGCGCGCTCGGTCTCGTCGATATCGACCGAATCCGGTTTTATCGCACACCGATGAGCCGGCACACGGTCGCGAGCGAGCTACGCATTGACGGCATCTCGAGCGCGGAGGAGCTGCCGCGCGTCGATATCGTCTATACGTATGCCGATGCCGGCGGCGAGCTCATCGACGCGGCCGTCGCCGCGGGTGCGCGAGGCATCGTCGTCGCCGGATTCCCAACCGGGACGCCGACGCCGGCGATGACGGCAGCGCTAGAGGTAGCGGAAGCTGCAGGCGTCGCGATCATCATGAGTCACCGCGGCGGGCGCGGCCGTGTGCAGACCGGCCGGCCGTTCACGTCGGCCGACAACCTGACACCGCAAAAGGCACGGATTCTGTTGATGCTCGCGCTTGCAAACGGCGTCGAGCCCGATGGGCTCGAGGAGATCTTTCTAAGCTACTAGTACATCAGGCAACCACGGCTCAATGCGGATGCATCGCGTAGTGCTGCCGCAGCAAGTCCTTGCCGTAATCGTTGCCGTTTGGCGTGCGCACGGTCGTATGGATGTGGCCCCGATACGGCACGCCACGCGGGTGCAGATGCGTCAAGCCAATAGGCGTTTGGTGATCGAACTCGATCAGAATGATCGGGCTGTGGATGCGGTAGTAATAGACCGTCCCGTCATCGTTGCCGCCTATCCACGCGAAATAGGTGTCGTCGAGCTGCTCCGCGACCTCGGACATGCGTATTGCAGCGTGATCGTCGCGCAGATTGCCGACAAACAAACCGATGAGCTCCATGAGCTGCATGCGTTGCAACTCGTTAAACGTCGATACGGATACGCCAGCGTAGTCGAGCTCGAGGTTATCGCGGAAGAATGCGGCCACGTCGTAATCGGTGTCTTTGACAGGATTCAGTACGGCTTGCGCCTGCTGCTCAGCGTTGAGCGCGTGCAGCATCTTGAGCCCCAGGTCCTGCTCCTCTTGCAGCACCCACGTGCCGGCGTAGCGGCCCGATGTCGCGAGAACGGGCTCCGAGCCCCAGAACGCGGGCGTCATGACAACCTGATCGCCGAGCACGAAGTAGTTGATCACGAGGTGATGCCCGTCCATCTGCCAGCCCCACGGCTCGGTCGCCGACGGCGTGCCCATGATCGTGATCGTGTACTGATCCTCACCGTACTGCATGAAGTCATCGCCGTTGAGCTCACCCAGCGTCGCGTTGAGCTTCATAATGTCCTCGCTGAGCTTGAGACCTTTTGCACTCAACGACGCCTGGAGCAGCCCCATCGCGGCACCGCGCTGCGCGTCGGTCAGGTCTCGAAAGCGAACGCCCTGACGCAGGTAGGAATGAATGTTCATCCATTTGCGCCACTCTTCGTCGTCTACGGGGTACAACGTGCGCGCATGCTGCTCGGCATTGAGTGTGGCGAGGTAAGCCTCAGCCGCGATTTTCACGGGCTCGGTCGATACGCCTGTGGAGCGGACCGAAAAAAGGTTCGGAACGATCTCGCCAGTCGTCGTGACGCCCTTGAACGGCCCCGTGAGCTCTCGCTCGTGCCAGCCTGCCGTGCGCTCGACGAGGTACTCTTGGTATTCCTCCTCCGAGTAGCCGCTCACGTCATCGAGAGTTGGCGGCTGGGCGATGCCGATCGCGAGGCCGCCGACGAACAACAACGCTCCGATGAGAACGATTACACGATTAATCAAAAG